>JAQUHC010000023.1 GCA_028683785.1 Oscillospiraceae bacterium | reverse complement strand
ATCAGGCTCTACCGCTACAATTGCATATAATATTGAAATGTTTGAAGATGCCAATTTGGATCTGGACGGCGACGGAAAGAAGGGTGACACCCCCTACAGCATGTTTCAGAAAAACACCTGGACATGGGAAAACTTTTTAAAGGCAGCCAAGGAGTTGGCGGTCAAAAATAAAGAAGGTAAGGTTACGGTCTATGGCCTAGCATCCCGTGCATGGACCGATCATCAGCTTATTTATATGTCCGGCCAGTCTATTGTCAAGACATCAGGTAAAAAGTTGGTCAGCAATCTAGACAGTTCCGCCTTCCAACGTATTTATAACGACTATGTCTCATTGATTAATGACAGTAAGGTGGTAACTCGCGGCGCCGAAGCGGATTCCTATGAGGTCTTTAATGCGGGGTCCGCGGCTATGTTACTTGCTCCGAGTTTTACCATAAGCGGAAATTACTATAGCAAAATTTGGAAGACACAAAATGTAGGAATGGTTCCTGTTCCTCGTTATAACAAAACCTCTACCTATTATGTGCCCGGCACGGCGTTCAGCTTCTATATTATCAAGGGTGGCCTCGAAGCAAAATCTGCCGGCAAGGTTAACCGTGATCTACTTAATGCATTTATCCATGGATCCTTAGCATCTGAGTTGGAAAAAGGAAACCCTGGCAGCGCGGCATATAAACAATCTCGTGCGGAATATGTAGCAAAATGGAGCAAGGAGAGTAGCAAGTTTACCAACGAATGGTATGATGAGTACCAGAAAACTTTGAAGTCTTTGGGTGAGAAGGTAACAGTGTATGTAGACCCGTATAATGCCAGCATGGATGTCAACGGTGCCGTTTTAGAGGCAATGCTAGGCATAACTAAACCTGCACCTGTAACCTTTACCGCAGCAGTTAATGAAGCGGTAGGTGTACTGAATACGGTGCTAACAAAGGTCAATGGATAATTCCGTTATAGAGAGGATACAAAGTTTGAAAAATAAATTTTTCAAACGGGGAGTTTTGCCCTTTTGCGCCAAAAGCGAGGCGCAAATTCGGCACAGCCGAACCGGCCAAAACATCCCAGTCACTGCGAAAGGAATGGTCATAACTATGAAAAAGACCGCAATACGGTTACTGAACGCTGGATTGGTGATGCTTTTATGCGTAAGTATATTGTGCACCACGGCTTGCCACTCTTCCTCCTCCTCTTTAACTGACAGCAACACCTTATCTGAGAATTCTGACATTGTCAAAAACACCGAAGAGGTTGTCCCAACCACGACAATTAGCGAAGAAGCGTTGAGTACCACTACTCTGCCATCCATTGCCACCACTACCACGGTGGGCAATAATACTCCAACAACGAATCAACCGGTCGTTCCTAAGGACTTAGGAAACGGTACGACCTATTATGTCAGCTCATCCTCCGGGAATAACGCCAACAATGGTACCAGCATGAAAACGCCTTTCAAAACAGTGGATGCGATCAATGCTCTATCCCTAAATGCTGGGGACAATGTGCTATTCAAGCGTGGAGATACCTTTATTGGTGCACACCTGTCTCCCACGGGCATAGGTGAAGCCAAGGACGGTAAATGGATTACACTGGATGCTTACGGCTCAGGTGCTAACCCGGTGTTTAAGAACGCCGCCATGACCAAACCCGCAATCTCTATGGAAAACATATCAGCAGGTAAGGGCTATCGTATTCGACATATTGATATTGACGGCTATTTGCAAGGTATTGGCGTGGTAAAAACATCCATGGATATGGCATTTGACGGCCTAGTGATTTCCGACTGCACCATTCAAAATATTACTCTTAATCGTATGCATAGCGGTGGTGATAGCAGCATCCTGCCCGGCGGCGCTGCTCTAGCCTTTGGTATGTGGCTGGTTAATGTAAAGAATGTTACGGTTAGCAATGTCACCATTCAAAATATTGATTGTCCTGTCCAGATGATAGGCGGGAACGCAGTGTTTGACAATCTGGATATCTTCAACGTCCATATGCAGGGTATGATGCTGTACGGCGCGGTGGGTGATCTGAACTATAATACTGTCATATCCACCCTCGGTAATGTGACAGTGAAAAACTCCCGTATCCGGTATGTAGGCTATCAGGTGGGTCCCTGGGGTAGCACGGGCATCTTAATGGAGAACTTACATAACTGTACGGTGAAGAATGTTGAAATTGCCTATGTGGTAAACGGTCTGGCAGCATATGACGCCTGTGCTTTAGACTGGGAGCAGAGCAATATCAACTGCACCATTGACAGTGTATACGCTCATGATAATCACGGCCCCATGCTTCTGGCGATGGAGCATGAGGGATCTGCAGGGAATTCACGCGGTAATGTGGTAAAAAACAGTGTTTCTGTTAATAACGGACTCCATGGTACAGCAGAGGTCGGCACATTCCTAAATCTTTCCTCTTATAATAACAGCAATCAAAAAATTACCATTGAAAATTGCTTTGACATCGGTCGGTCGGGAAGCAGTCCGGTTACCGACTCCAATAAGTTTATGGAAACCATTAACAGCACATCAAAGGTGTCTGCAAAAAACTTTGTATCCGGGACGATTGATGTATATGCAGATTTCGGTACAACATCTCTGGACAGTTTTATCAGTGCTTCCGGCGCATCGGTGTCCAATGCACAGCTTGCTCTGACTAAGGGTGGCAGTGTGCGCACCAAGTTTAGTGGTTCTGGATATGCTGTGGCTTCTTTTTTGAAAGGAGATGCTCAACTTACTTTCCTAAGTAGGGATACAAATAACGGTTATGTATGGAAGTTTGGGAAGAATAGAATCCTTGCGCAAAAAAAAGTGAGTGGTAAGCTGACAACCTTAAAAACCATTACGGTAAAAGGGTTGAATCCAACATCATGGTTCCGGGTGCGTGTGGAAACCGGCAACGGTAAGATTAAAACATATGTTGATGACAAGCTGGTGGACACCTTAGCGGATAATGTTTTTACCACTGGAGCGGTAGGACTGCTGGCAGACGGAAACGGCACAGCAGATCAGTTTATGGTTTGGCGGCTACAGGGATCAAATCGCAAAGCGGACTCCTATGAGGTGAACAACATACTTAGATTCGGTGAATTCAAAGTAGCGGGAGATTGGCATTCTGCCGAAACTAGCTGGCTGCCCTCGTCAATTTCTGACTGGACATCTCGTCCTTTCGAAGCAGGCTGGGGTACCGTAAAAGGCTCTGGTGCCACTCTCACCCGAAAATCGGTGAATGTCAGTGTTTCCGGTTACAATAAGGTGCAGCTGATTCTCATGAACGGCACCAATAGCGGTAAGGTTTGGCTGGAGTTCACTAAGGATGGCGGTAGAACTTGGCATGGGAAATCCATATATACAGCCTATAAAGGTAGTGACTCTTACTGGGGTCTAAACATCCGCACCTTCCAAAAATATACCGTAGATATGAGCAACATTCTCCAATGGTCGGGTAAAATCAATGGTTTACGCATTCGTTTTGATGGAAACTCTGGCGTTGTTGGGGTCAAAACGGTAACGATTTATAATTAAATCGATGCCGAAAAAATATGAAAAGAGGTTTTAGTATGTTTAAGAAAAAGGCAAAATCGCGTTTGGCAATTCTATCGGCTATACTCATTTGTGTCACCTGTATGACAGTCACACCGCTGATCGCCTCCGCTGCTGCCGGTTGGCACGGATGGATAGGCGACTGGCTGCATCGGTGGGAAGGTGACGCACAGCCCAGCCCTGCCTATTTCACACAGGGCGAAAACGGTCGTCTGGATTTTAACGGCTCCAGTAATGAGCAGTTAATCCTCAACAATCTAAATGTGGATAGTAACGCTGAGCATGGTCGGCAGTATTTCCCTGCAGCGGACATGAAGCAGAAATTCACCGTGGAATTTGACATTAATTTCTCGGGCGCCTATCTGGCGTTTTGCTTTTTGGGCAACAACGGAGACCATTTGTTGGATCAGTCTGTCACGGTAACGTTTGTTGACAGCTGGACATTCATTAAAACAGAGAATATCGCAGGCGGTCCCGGCATTGTTATGGGCGACAACAACAGTATGTTGAGACAAAATATCAATGGTGCGGGCGATAAGCATGTAGTTATCAACTGGGCGGACGGCAAGTTGAGCGTTTCTGTAGGCGGCGAAGCTTACTGGACGGATTATGCATTACCCACCGATTGGATTGGTGCCGGCTATATGGGCTTAATGGTTCAGGGAACCACCTCCGGTTACATCCAGAACCTAATGGTAACTAACGGCGTAACAAATACTTCCAAGACCTATTTTGCTGTTGCAAGTGAGCCAGCAGATCCTCAGCCCACAACTTTTGAGGGGTGGACTCTGGCAGGAGAAGCAAATAGTGCATATCAGATCGATGACACCGGTGTTCTGTATTTCAACGCCCTTAATACCAATAATTCTCATTTGTACCTTAACTCTGATCTGTACGGCACAGAAAATGACAACTACAATAACTTTAATCCCACTACTATGACCGACTATACCATCGAATTTGATATGTCCATCAATGAGGTTGTTACCAGTAGGGGGTATCTGTCCTTCACTCTGGTAGGCGACAACAACGAGCATTTGGGCAATAACGGTGTGGTTATGGTGTTCAACGGTGATGTATCGGCAATAAAGTATGAAGTTCCTGCAGTACTGAATTTCGGTGCGTTGGAGGATGCCGGTTCTATTGCTCCCCAGGTTGGTAACGGCACGCATCATGTAATTATCCGCAAAGCGGGCAACACCGTGGATGTGATCGTGGACGAAACTACTTATCTGGAAGGTTTTGAAATGCCGGCTACGGTACCCGGAGCCAACGGTAATACCGGAACATACGATATGCCTTCTTCCGGTTATATTGGCTTTATGTTACCCGAGGCGGCAGGCTATCTTGCAAATATAAAGGTTACCAATGATGTTACCGACTATTCACAAACCTTTTTTACGGGTTACGGCGAAAATCTTTCATGGGAAATCGGCGGCGGCGACAAGACAGATAAGATGTCCTTGTTACCCTACAGCAACGCCAATAGCATTCTTGGCACAAACACTGGCGAATATCCCACCAACACGGCTAGCAAGTTCAAGTATGAACTGAACATGGAAGATATCAGCTTTACCTTCTCTCCCAAAGCCATTGTTTCTGCGACAGAGGATGCTACAGCGTGGATGGGATTCTCCCTGATGGATACACTAAAGGATTATAATACCGAGCTACCCAGTAAGACCTCCGGTCTGGTGGCCGAGTTTTACGCAAATGACGATGGTACTGCTAAGCTGTATCTTAAGAGCCTGCTTCCGGATGAAACCTTTGGTGAGCATACTACTACAGTAGATTTGGCTGAGTTCGATGTGGATAAAGAGTATACAGTACAGCTCAAACAGACTGAAGCAGGAACAGAAGTCTACTGGGCTGGCACCAAGGTTGCTACTTTGGATTGGTTAGACTCCACGGTGTTTGATGCCCAGGTCGGCTACCTTAGCTTTGGGGCTTCCAACACCAAGGGTACAACCCAGCAGTGGGTTATTTCAAAAGTAAATGGCGAGAATGCGGCAGATTATCTCGGCAGTAAAGCAAAAGATGACGACGGAGATAATACTACACCCACCACCCCCGATGAGGAATTTAAGGATGACTGGGACACCGATTCTAGCAGCCCCGATACCGGTGTAGCTGACAATGCGACACCGATCGTGCTGGCTATTTTGGCTGCTGGTTTTGTGCTGTGCGGTCTGGTGCTTCGCAAAAAACAGACGGAGAATTAACGGATAGCAGTATAAAGGAGGTGCCGCATAATACAAAACTTAGTATTTTGCGGCACCTTTCCACTTCTATCTGTTTTTATACTGCGATTTCGGCGAACAAGGAGAGGACTTCCATTAAGATGGGATATCATCAATTTGATTTTACAGGAGGACAGCTTTTACCTGTAAAAATGAAGAGCAACCGTGTGTGGCGGATATATTCGGGCGGAAAATTACTTGAAGAGTTCTGCGGAAAGCAACTGTCGGCAGATGGCTTTTTTCCGGAGGACTGGTTAGGATCTCTTGTGGAAGCCAATAATCCTACTCGGGAGAATCAGCCACTTCATGAGGGATTGAGTCTAACAGAGGATGGCTGTCTTTTTCGAGATATATTGAAACAAGACCCTAAGGGTTATTTGGGTGCGGACCATATAGCGCATCTTGGGCTAAGTATGGGGATACTTGTTAAACTTCTGGATTCTGCGGAGCGTTTACCTATTCAGGTACATCCTGACAAACAGAAAGCCCGGGAGTACTTTTGTTCTGATTATGGTAAAACCGAAGCGTGGTATATTATGGATGGCCGGGAAATTGGCGGAGAACAGCCGTATATTCTGCTGGGCTTTCGGGAGGGTGTCACACGCGAAGAGTGGCAGACATATTTTTATCGGCAAGATATAAAGGCGATGGAAAACAGCCTCCACAAAATTTCAGTAAAGCCAGGCGATGTCTATCTTGTAAATGGCGGTACTCCTCATGCTATCGGAGCAGGATGCCTAATATTGGAGATACAGGAACCAACGGATTATACCATAAGCGTGGAAAGACAAACCCCTCAGGGAGAAATACTGGATGACTTCATGTTACATCATGGCATCGGTTTTGATAAAATGTTGGAGTGTTTTCATTATGAACCGTTGTCCCTTAAGAAACTATTGCAACGTTATAAATTGAAACCTCAACTTCTACACGAGGAACCAGAGGCAAAGGTAACATCGTTAGTTACATATAATGATACGCTGATGTTTGCGCTAAATTCTGTTCAGGTAACCGGTTGTTATCGACGCCCCTGTGAAAAACGACCATCTCTGTTGGTGACGATTGCTGGTAACGGCGAGATTTCATGTGCAGGACACAGTATATCCATAAAAAAGGGAGAAACGGTGTTTATGCCAGCGGGGCTGCCGGATGTGACGCTGGTATGTGGCAGTGAAACCGCACTACTCATGCTGGAGTGCTTACCGCCACAGATAAATGTGTAGAAGATGTTCTATTATTAGGCGGTAGAAGAATGGTAAGATACCATTGTATAGTGAATTTGCAACAATGTTTTAGCTCGCCATATTTCTCTCCATCTATATTGGAATGTTATTTTCAAAATCCGAAGCAGCCTATAAATTAAGAATAAGTGAGGAGATATCTAAATGATTCCATTACCGCCTATTACCAGAGTATCTAAAGTCGGAAATGTAAGAAATGCAGAACTACCATTTATTCCTGTCGATCTAGGCAAGGGAACGACCTATTATGTCAGCACATCCGGTAGTGATTTTAACGACGGTACTTCACCGCAGACGCCGTGGAAGACGGTGGATCCAGTGAATAGGATTACTCTAAAACCTGGTGATAATGTGTTGTTTCGGCGGGGAGATGTGTTTGTTGGTGCGCACCTGGCTCTCCGGGGGAACGGATGCACTGAAGAGGCATCCTGGATTACTATTGATGCATACGGTGATGGCGCAAACCCGTTATTTAAGGATGCATCTACTCTGCAGCCAGCCATATCGCTACAGTCGCCAGAGATTACCGGCGGCTATCGTATCCGCCATATAGATATTGATACCTATCTGCTAGGCATCGCAGCTGTCCGAGTTGAACCGGAGCAGATGATAGACGGTCTAAAAATTTCTGATTGTACTATTCGCAATATTACCACCAATCGGTACTTTGATTCCCAGCCACAGCTTCCATGCGGTGCGCCGCTGGCATTTGGGATGTGGCTAAGGTATGTCCAAAATTTGGATGTTTGTAATTTGACTATTGATAATACTGATTCTCCTTTTCAGTTTTGCGGTGGATTAGCTTGCTTTGATAATATGGATATTCAGAACTCCCATATTCAGGGCATCATGATTTACGGTTGTCTTAATCTTAATAAATATGATGAGATTATGGCTACTGACGGAAATGTGGTTATTCAGAATTCGTGCATACGCTACACGGGCGACCGAGCAACGAAATTTGGTTCTACCGCAATTCTAACCGAGAATATACGAAATTGCATTATCCGTAATGTAGAGGTAGGTTATGTAGTTAATACTCTCGGCGGCTTCGATGCCTGTGCATTAGATTGGGAACAAAGCAATATAAATTGCACCTTCGAACAGGTATATGCCCACGACAACCAGGGACCGTTTGTTCTGGCTATGGAACATCCTGAATCCTTGGGGAACTCTCGAGGAAATGTGATACGGAATTGTGTTTCAGTAAACAATGGTCGTTTCGGAGGTGCGGAAAGCAATTCTTTCATTAATTATTCATCTTATAATGAAGAGTATCAGAAAATCCGTATAGAGAATTGCGTGGATATTTCTGAAAAAAGCACTATACCTTATGCGGTTACATCCAAAGAGGAGGCAACCTTCAGAGATGAAGGTCGCGAAAATTTTCCTTTAATTGTTGAAAATTTAATATCCGGAGGCATGGATATATGCGCGCACTTCAATTCCTATAACCGGGAAGTGTTTGAGACAGTTTTCAATGCCCATCAGTATGGCAATCAACTGGTGTTGCATAAGGATGGGCGTGTGCGCACAGCCTTCAGCGCATCGGATTATGCAATAAGCACGTATATGAAAGGAAATGTACAGCTCCGATTTTTAAGTGTGAATGCTGAAAACAACTATGAATGGAACATACAGACAGACGCGATATTAGCACAAAAGAGGGTTTGCGGTGAGCTTATCTTACTTAAAACAATTCCTGTTCCCGGTCTTGATACCTCCGAATGGACACGGGTGAGAGTGGAAACCGAGCAGGGAACTATACGAACCTACATTGAGGAAATTCTGGTAGATGAATTAGCAGATCATACTTTTATGCAGGGGGCAGTAGAGCTGTGCTCGCTGGCGACTGGTATGGTGCGTGAATTTTTCGTTTATCGTTATATCGATAGCCAACGCCATGTTGTAGATTACGAGGTGGAGGAAGCCGTGCCCGGTGGAGAATTTATCATGGATTCTCAAAATGGTGAGTATGGCTTTTTCTCCCCGGAAATCTGTTGGATTCCTACCAATATGTACTACTGGGAGTATCGTCCTTTTCGAGCGGGTTGGGGCAGAATTGGCGATTACGGTGCCATGATTACCCGTAAGGATGTACAGGTGGATGTAACATTCAGTACCGGTATTCAAGTCGTGATGATGAATGCAACGCAGAATGGGACAGTCTTTCTGGAATTTAGCCCGGACGGTGTGAATTGGTACGGTAAGCCATTTGACACCCCTTGTATGGATGATAGTATGCATTGGGTATTCCGAAATAACCGCCCGGCTTTTAATCGCTATCGGATTGAACTAAAGGATTTACCACAATGGACGGGTAGCATACATGGGCTCCGACTCCGCTTCGCGGCGGGCTGTGGTACGGTTGCTATAAAATCGGTAACAATCTATCGTTAAATAAGAGGAGGATACCTATGGCAGGAAAGATTTTGACGCCCACAGTGCTGTCAGTGGCTCATGGAGAAGGTACTGTCGCTTGCGATTTTGGCCAGAGAGCAGACGCGTTGGGAAGAATTGCTTGCGGTTTTGATAAGAAGTCGCCGGAAATACTACTGGATTTTGGTAGAAAGGTGACGGGATATCTGGAAATCCGTACAGATGGCCACAGTGGTGATTCTTTTAAACTTCGTTACGGTCCTACATCGGATTGTCTACATATGCGTCAGAGAGTGCCTATGCCTGAAACGCAGGTGTACCTGGGAGAGTATTATATCGCCTGCCGCTATCTTGCGCTGAGCATAGATACCGATTCGATTCAAGCAAATGATGTGTATGCTAATATAGTATCGGTAAGGCTGATTACTTCTCAATATCCGGTGGTATACGGAGGGGCTTTTACCAGTGAAGATGATGTTCTGAACACCGTATGGCGTCGCGGTGCTTATACTCTTGAGTTATGCCTCCAGAAATATCGGGAGAGTTGCCGTTATCGTATGAAAAATTTTGATGAGAGTATCGGAGCTTTTTCTGCTAACTGGAAGGGTCCTTACGGCACCTATGTGATTATGGATGGTCCTCGTCGAGATCGGGAAGCTTGGTTAGGCGATATTCGTGCTGAGGCATTAGGCATCTATACAGCCTTTGGAGCGTACGATGTTTGTAAAAACAGCCTGGCTTTGTTCGGAGATTTGGAGCGTACGGATGGTTTCACGGTGGGCAGCGGCTCTACCTGGCAGAATTTTATTGAATATAATTTATGGGGTGTTATAGCTGTATGGGAATGTTATTTCTATACCGGTGATCTGGCGTTTTTGGAACATGCGCTGCCTCATGTGCGTAATATTCTATCTGCTGTGGAGTCTCGATTAGATGAGCGTGGATTCATTTCTAACGATGCAAGTTGGATGTGGACCATTCCTCGAGAGGGATATAATGCGGGAACCCAGGCGATTTTATATGAAACGCTACGCTGTGGGGCTCAAATTGAACGAGTTCTTCATTTTTCTGTGCAGTCGGCACACTGGGAATCACTACGTGAGAAGATAAAGAAGAATATCATCCGAGAATTTTGGAATGAGAAAAAAGGGGTGTTTGAAGAAAATCTGCGTTTGAAGCTGTCGAAAAAGCCGGTTCTTTTGGATGTTAATTGCTATGCGGTTATTTTCGGCATCGCCAATGAGGAAAAGGCAGAGAGAATTCTTCGTTATTTAAAAGATAATATGTGGACACCCTATGGCTCTGTTACCATGGATATGAAAATTGAGGATGCAGAATTAGATGATGACCTGAAATATTATCCGCTGACTCGGCTAGTAAAGTCGGCACCCAATCCAAAGGCTGAATTGGAGCGATTCATGTGGGCACATAACCGTACGGTTTGGCCATTTATAAATGCCTATGAGGTGGAAGCGCGTTTTTGTGTTGGTGATGTAGAGGGTGCACTTGAGCTTATTCAGCGTTGTTGGGGACAGCCGTATTTTGATGAGACGGACACCTTCTGGGAGTTTGTACATCCGGAGAACCCGGTTTTTAACAGTGGGAGCTGTTATTATCTACCTAAGGATGACTGCTATAACAGCGCGGCGCACGGCTGGTCTGGTTGGGTCGGTTATTTGATGCAGAGCTATATTTTAGGCGTAAAGCCGGTGAAGCCTGCCTTTTCTGTTACGGCAATTACACCACAAACCGGACATTTGCGGCACGTAAACGGTGTGGTGCCGACGCCCCACGGCGATATTAGTGTAAAAATAGAAAAAGCGACGGATGTTTACCGCTTAACTGTCACAAAGCCGGCGGCGGTAGAGATTTATGTTAATCTGACCGAAGCAGAAACAGGTGGAAGTAAAACTAATGTGACAATTTTGGACAACGGAGAGAATGAATAATGAAAACGCTACACTTGGTTTGTAATGCACACATGGATCCCGTTTGGCAGTGGCGTTGGTCGGAGGGACTTGGAGCTGCGCTGTCCACCTTTCGGGTAGCGGCAGATTTCTGCGAGCAGTTCGACCAATTTGTTTTTTGCCATAATGAATCGCTATTGTACGAGTGGGTAGAGCAGCATGATCCAAAGTTGCTTTCCCGTATTACCCGCTTGATAAAAAGCGGTAGATGGAAAATAATGGGAGGATGGTATTTGCAACCCGATTGTAACATGCCCGCGGGTGAGTCCATTGTAAGACAGATTCAGGTAGGATATGAATATTTTAAAGAAAAGTTTGGGGTAGAGGTGCATACTGCCATCAATGTAGACAGTTTCGGCCATTCCAAGGGGTTAGTGCAGATTTTACAAAAAGCGGGCTATACCGGGTATGTGCTAATGCGTCCAGACAGCGGTACCGGACTTTTGGAGGATTTGCCCCAGCGGTTTTGCTGGGAGGGCTATGCCGATACTCGCATAAAAGGGTATCGGCTAAACACTCCTTATAACACCCTTTACGGTACTTCCGCGAAAGTCATTGAGGACTATATTGCGCAGAATGATACAGAGGAAACTGTATTAATGCGCTTTTGGGGTATTGGTGACCACGGCGGCGGTCCATCCCGTGTAGATCTCACACAGGTAAACGAACTGATTGCACGGAAAAAAGACGAGGTTGAAATCGTCCATTCCACACCGGACGCTTTCATGGATGCTTTGGATATCAATACTTTGCCCACCTTTGAGCGGGATTTAAATCCTATTGATGCCGGCTGCTATACTTCTATGCATCGAGTCAAGCAACTGCACCGTCGTCTTGAAGGACAGTTAATGATGGCAGAGCGTGTCGCTTCCCTGTGTGATATGTGCGGGCTGGTAGCGTATCCCTCGGCACAGATGCCGGAGCTGTGGAAGGATTTACTTTTTTCTCAGTTCCACGACATACTGCCTGGAACCAGTATAAAGCCAGCGGAGGAGGATGCTATCCAGCGGCTATATCATGGGCTGGAGGCAACCGATCGTATTTTGATAGGTAATTTGTATGCGCTGGCTCAGGATCAACAGCCGCCCGAAGAGGGAGATATTCCTTTGCTGGTGCTCAATCCTCACCCCTATCCGGTCACCGAGGTGTTCTCCTGCGAATTTATGCTAGCGGATCAGAACTGGACACCGAATTTCACCTCCGGTACCGTTTATCAGAACGGTGTAGCGCTGCCCACGCAGATGGAAAAAGAACACAGCAGTATGAATTTAGATTGGCGTAAGCAGGTATGCTTTACGGCAACCCTTGCTCCTTTATCCGTCAACCGTTTTGACTGTCATCTGGAAACTCTGCCGGAAAAGCCGTTCCGAATAAGAGATTTAACCGCCTTGCCGGAGTATTGCTTTGAGGCAAACGGACTTGTGTGCGTGTTTGATACATCAACCGGAACTATGAAGAGTCTGCAGCGTGATGGAGTGAATTTTATCCGACCCGGCTTTGGCGGGTTGGCGGTCTATCGTGATGATTGTGATCCGTGGCTGATAAACGGGAAATCCATTACCGAAAAAATCGGAGAATTCCGGTTGCTTGACAGGGAAGAAGCTACTCGTTATGCAGCTTGCGAAGTGGCAGAGGTTTCTCCCATGCGTATAATTGAAGATGGGAATGCCCGGACCTGTATTGAGGTGCTTCTGGGATATGGACAGTCCTATGCCCGTATGTTATATCGTCTGCCGAAACAGGGTGGAGATATCCAACTGGAGTATACTGTACATTGGAACGAAAAGGACACTATGCTGCGAGCTATGTTGCCACACGCACTGCAAGACGTGGCATATACCGGGCAGGATATGTTTGGAAACAAAAAACTGACCACAGAATACGAGATGGTGGCACAACGATGGGTTATGGCGGAAGAGCAGAAGGAAAACCGAGCTTTGGCTGTACTCAATGATAGTTGCTACGGAACCATGCTGCAGCCGGATGCCATTTTTCCCAGTATGCTGCGCGCGCCTACTTATACCTGCCATCGCATTGAGGATCGTCCGCGGCTACCGTTGGAACGGTATTATCCCCGTATGGATCAGGGTGAGCATACCTTCCGCTTTGCCATTCTAATCGGCACGCGGGACGAGCTGCGAGCTACGGCCGACAAAAAGGCACAGGTGTTTAATGAGTTTCCCATTGCCGTATCTGCTTTTTGCGGTGGATATGAGAAAAGAGAAGCGGCTATTTTCCGCGTGGAAAATGTGCGAATGGATACATGTAAAAAAGCAAAGGATGGTAAAGGGTATATTTTACGGTTATTCAATTATCAGAATGAGTCTGTATCTGCTCGAATTTTCATTGATGTACTAAAAATTGATGTGACAATTGATTTTATTGCTCAGGAATTTAAGACAGTGTATGTATCAGATGGATACTTTGCCGAGGCGGATCTTCTAACAGAAAAAATAATTAAATAAAATATGATTAAAAAATTTTTGTCCCCATGTTGTGGCTTTCGCCGCCTGCAATAAGGCGGTGATTTGATACATTTAACAATGAGAATACAAGAAAAGGATATTTTCGAATATGTGAAAGAGAAGGTCATATCTATGAAAAAGCTGATTTTTATTATTTGCGCGATACTGATGTGTATGACCGGCTGTATGAGCAGCGATGAGTTGCCGCATATTTCCTCGGGGGGGAGTTCTGCTGAATCTCAAACGGGAAAGCAAACGACCGTATCCGTTGACAGTAGAATAACGGTTAACGAACAAGAAATTACAACGACAGTTGAGCATACAACTATTCAAAATAAAACATCCATTACGACAGCTGTTTCACTATCTGGAGACGAAAGAGTTGATGCTGTTTTGAACACCTACTCAAAAGCAGAACTTACAGCACCCCGTTATGACCTGCAAAAATATATGAAGCCAATCTGGGAGGATTCGTTAGTATATAACGAATCGGTAATGGTACTGGCAGAAGAAAACGGAGAGGTTGCCCCGATTACTTTAGCATATGATGCAGCATATATAGTGGATGTACGTAGTTCTTCTCTTACCACAGTATATAAAGAAGGGAAAGACTACCGGCTTAAAGGCGGGAAATTGCACATTCCTGCCGGAAGTGATATTCCGATGATGAAACAGGAAACCTATTATCCTGCAACGGCTTCATCAAACACCATGAGACGCACCGAAGGCGGGTATTTGTTATTTTCCGAAGGTGGATATTTTCATCAGAATCAGATTGCAGTGACCTATGTACACCTGGATAAATGGAAGGGAGAGGTGCCTGCGACTCAGAAGGTTCGCCTAAAAAAGACCGTTGATAAGCTTAACAACAAACAGCCGCTCCACATCGTATTTTACGGCGACAGCATTTTCACTGGATGCAATGCCAGCGGAACTACGCAAGGCGGTAAGGTACTTCCTTTCATGCCGTCGTGGTTTGATATGCTGGTAGAAATGCTCAAGCATACTTTTGGCTATGAGAATATTACCTATTCCAATCCTTCTGTCGGTGGTGTTAAATCCGACTGGGGAGTCCAAAATGCACAGAGCTTAGTGGTATCCGAAAATCCGGATTTGTTGTTTATAGGTTTTGGAATGAATGATGCCCAACTGTCAGTCAGTACATATCGACAAAATATCGAGGATATCATGGATACGGTACAGGCAACCAATCCTTCCTGCGAATTTATTCTAACAGCACCGATGCTGCCGAATAAGGAAGCACAGGGTTTCTATGGCAATCAGGTATTATTTTTACGAGAGTTACAACGGCTTTGCGGAAACGGGGTGGCAATAATGGATTTAACAACCCCTCATCAATATCTGTTGACACGCAAAAGTTATCGAGATATGACCGGAAACAATGTTAATCATCCCAACGATTTTCTTAGCCGCCTGTATGCTCAGGTAGCACTGGCTTGTTTTCATTTCAATATCCATCATTTTTCGTAAAATAAAAAACGAAGGATATTGGCGCACGACTACGATCGCCGCGGTGATCAAGAGTGCTTAAAAAAACGCAGTCTTTTACACATGTATACATAGACTGCGATTTTCTTGAAAAGGATTAATAAGGCGAGAGTGGTATCTCTGTGAGTTGCTAAATCCATATTACTATAATGCGATTTTGAGCTAATATTCCCTTACTTTGCTGGATATAATGCCTTGACCGTGATATAATCAGGTTAACCCATTATAAAGTCTCTTCCTTGACAACAGAATATAGGGAAAACAACGCAACTTCGCAATTATTAATGATTGCGAGGGTGGACGATTAAGAAAGAAAATAGGTAAAAGCCAACACAGAAAGAACCTTCCGGGTAATAACCCGTGAGGTTTTTTCATAGAATTATTTAATAACTAATGAGGAGAATGATTTTTGTACGCAAGAAAGGCGAATAAAAAAAGCCAGCGCATTCATTTTATAGATGAGCTGCGCGGGCTTGCAGTTATATTGATGGTGGCATATCACGCATTTTACACGGCGGGCTATTTGTTTGACATGGAATGGGGCAAAATCCTTTTTCAATTTTTCATGCCGGTGGAGCCGTTTTTTGCGGGTATGTTTATTTTTATCAGCGGCATATCCTGCCGCCTTTCTCACAGCAATTTAAAACGTGGTTTGCTGCTTTTGGCGGTTGCGGTCATGATAACCGTTTTGCTAGGAGTTTTCATGCCGGATGAGATAATAGCATTCGGTATATTGCACTTTTTAGCGGTATCGATATTGATTTTTACGCTTATCCGTCCGGTCCTTGACCGAATTCATCCGGCTTTGGGGCTGTTAATATGCGGAATATTGCTTCTTATAACATGGTGGGTTCCCGAACATCAGGGCGGTTTGATTGGAATTAAGGGTTTGCTCACTTGGCAAATACCCGAATCGGCAAAACATCCTTGGCTGTATCCGCTGGGACTCGGCACCATGAAAAGCTCCGACTATTTTCCGCTCCTGCCATGGATATTCTGCTTTTTGGGCGGCAGCTTTTTCGGAGTTTGGGCTGCCAAAAGACAGCTGCCCGACTGGATGAACAAGCAACGGATACCGCTGTTGTCGAAAGCCGGTCGGTATTCATTATTAATTTATATTTTACATCAGCCGGTGATATACACCGTGTGTTATATAATCATGAGGATTATTCGTTGGATGGTATAAAAAATCTTATTTTTTATCTTTATCCTTATCTTTTTCCTTCTCCTTATCGGCAGCGGGGGGCTCGGGCAGGGAGCTTAGTATACGGGCGGCCGCGATCCGGTTGGCATTTGCCTCAAGCGCAAGCTGAAGGGCAAGATGACACAGAGCATTTTCATCCTGCTCCGCGGCATCGGTAATCCGGACGGTTGCTTCCTTGACGGCTTTACTTTGCGCCTCGGCAAAGTCGGCATATATGTCGTTAATTCTATCCGGCTCCTGCAATCCGTGAAGCAGCTTTGATATCTCGGGCAGGGAAAGCACCGATTTTAACGAGCATATCATTAAAAGCATCCCCAGATGCTCCCGCGAATACTTTTTGCGGATAGGTCTTGGTAATACATCGTCCTTTACATAGTTGTTTATCATGCTGGGGGTGATTATGCGCTCGCCCTCAGGTGAAAAAGGCTCGAGATGCTTATTCATAAAGGTAAGCACCTGATCCATATAAAGGTCCAACTCGGGAAGCCGTTCCCATGAAGCGGGAGTATATTCATCGACCGAAGCAATCCACTTATTTAAACCGGCGGCAATCCATTTATCTGACTTGTTGGAGGGGTCATCCATATCGGTTCCACCTTTCTGATGCGGTTGTTATAGGCAGAGTATATCATATTTAATTTTTCCATACAACCCCGTGCAACCGCGATACACACCTTCCATAGGTTTTGGAAAAGAACCAACATCAACTTATTTTTATTTTAATCCATCATCAGCGGGAGCAGAGCATCCTGCCGGAGAGAAGTTAAAATCGCATCGGCGCTTTAAAGTGGCGCTTTAAAGTGGCGCTTTAAAGTGTAAAATCGTATTGACAAGTTATATATGTTTAGGGTATTATATTAAAAACTGTTGTTATGGAGAAAAAGGCATGTCAAACACGGCATTATACAGTGCATATAATCGATTTATGGGTTTCTTTATGGGTTTCTTCGGCTATTATTTTAGCCGGGGGTATTATTACCGTGTCGCTTTTGTCGTGAACGAACCGTAGGCAGCAGTATTTCGGTTTGTAATTCAAGGCGGGGCTCATGGTATGAGCTCCGCTTTTAATATTTTTTGAAGGAAGTGGCTGCAATGATTATTGTATTAAAGCCCGGAACAACTCGGTCAGAGGTCAAAGAGTTTTCATCATGGATTGAAAGTATAAATAATGTCAAGGTGAATGCTTGGTACGGTGAGCATTCAATCGTGCTCGGACTGCTCGGAGATTCAGCCGCGGTTGATATAGAGTCGATAAGCGCCCAGAGGATTGTCGAAAGTGTAAAACGGGTGCAGGAGCCATATAAAAAAGCCAATCGCAAGTTTCATCCCGCAGATACGGTGATAGATTTAGGAGGAGGCTCGATTCTGGGAGGGGGAAAACTGGCGCTGATTGCCGGCCCCTGCTCGGTAGAAAGCGAGGAGCAGATAATCGATGTTGCAAAGCATGTCAAATCGTCGGGGGCAGCTTTTCTGCGCGGAGGGGCGTTTAAACCCCGCACCTCACCTTATGCGTTTCAGGGGCTTAGGGCAAGCGGATTGGAGCTTCTTCGCCATGCGCGCGAAAAGACAGGTCTGCCGATCGTAACCGAAATTATGTCCCCCGGGCATATAGTGCTGTTTGAGGATGTGGATATAATTCAGGTTGGTGCCAGAAATATGCAGAATTTTGAGCTTTTAAAGGAGCTTGGCAAGGTGAATAAGCCAATCCTATTAAAACGAGGACTTGCAAACACAATTGAGGAGCTTCTTATGAGCGCCGAATACATAATGGCGGCGGGAAACGAACAGGTTATACTTTGTGAGCGGGGAATTCGCACATTCGAGACCATGACACGGAATACCCTTGACATTTCCGCGGTCCCCCTGCTTAAAAGTCTTACCCATCTGCCTGTGGTTGTCGACCCCTCACATGCCGTAGGTGTAAGCACGCTGGTTGAGCCCTTGGCGTTCGCGGCGGTTGCCGCGGGTGCCGACGGTTTGATTATCGAGGTGCATAACGATCCGCCTCACGCCATGTCGGACGGAGCTCAATCCCTTACACCCCAACAATTTAAGTCGCTTGCTTCCCGGATTGTTGAGATTGCTCCGGTCTTCGGGAAAGAGGTATCACACAGAGCGGATGAATAATATATACAGGAGTGCAGAAAGGAAAATGGCATGGAGCAAAACAAGCGATTGATGAAGATTGCAATAGCCGGTATGGGGCTGATAGGCGGTTCGTTGGGATTGGCTTTAAAGAAGCGGACCGAGCATACCGTTATAGGAATTGATATTGATCCGACGGTGGTTCAGGCGGCGTTGGATGGCGGGGCGGCCGATAAAGTGGGAGCAGAGCATCTTGCCGAAGCGGATTTGCTGGTTCTTGCGCTGCCGCCTACCGTTGCCGTAGAATTTCTAACCGCCCATGCGGACAAGCTGAAAAAAGGGGCGGTGGTTACCGATGTTTGCGGGGTAAAACGGTATATCGTTCAAAAATGCAGACCGATTTGCCTTAAATATCGGCTTGATTTTGTAGGCGGGCATCCCATGGCAGGCAAGGAGCACAGCGGCTTCTCAAACGCGACACCCGATTTATTCGAGGATGCTTATTATATTTTTACCCCAACCGAAGATACACCCGAGACGGTTTTGGATATGCTGAAAAAATTGGCGTACGATATCGGTTGCTCCGGGGTGACTATTGCCACACCTGAACAGCATGACCGGATAATAGCCTTCACCTCTCAGCTTCCCCATGTGCTTGCCGGGGCATACGTTAAATCACCCGTATGTGCCCAAAACAAAGGCTTTTCGGCGGGGAGTTACCGAGATGTATCCCGCGTGGCAACCGTGGATGAAAGACTTTGGAGCCAGTTGTTTTTGATGAATGCCGATAATTTATGCAATGAAATAGATGAATTGATAAGCAATCTCAAGGTTTGCAGGGAGGCTGTTGCAAACGGAGAGCCCGGCCGCCTGACCGAGGTTTTGCGGGAAGGGCGGGTAAAAAAGGAGTGTGTGAATGAATGACTCAGATAACGGTAAAACAGCCTGCCCTTATGATATCCTGGTCGGCAGCGGGCTGTTAGAGCGTTCGGGCGAGCTGGCGCGGCAGGTTAACAGCGGACACAGGGCATTGAT
>JAQUHC010000022.1 GCA_028683785.1 Oscillospiraceae bacterium | reverse complement strand
TGTTCATTTTAATGTACTTCCTCCAATCGTCGGCATAACGACAACCAACGCCATGTTGCAGGAGAATGCGGCAAAACAAAATATGGAATTTATAGATCCAAATACTATAATAATGCAAGTAAACAGAAATATCAATAAATAGTGTAAAGTTTAACACATATGACAATAACAAGACAGGGATACTATGGAATTCTATCCATGTTTATGAGTGATTAGTACTAATCATGCCAAAGAAGCAAGAGAAACAATATCGTTTGACATATAATCGTTGACAATGTAGGGGAGGATTCCATATCCTCCCGTTCAAATATAACGATTGCGTGAAAATGGTTTGGTATGATAAATTTAAATTATTATTACATGTCTCTTACTTGGGATTTTTTAACCTCATACCCCATTGTGGTGATGGCATTTTCAATCCTTTCAATTGATAATTTGGCATCATCAAAATTCAGTTTTACCTTGCTCGAATTGAACAGTACATTTACGCTTTCTTTGTCTACACCTTCTAATGCTTTTACTGCATTGTCGATTTTTTGCATACACGACGGACAGGTCAATGTTCCCAGTTGGATGGTTGCTTTTTTCATTATTATGACCATTCCTTTCGCAGTGAAAAGTTTGAAAAATTTATTTTTCAAACTTCATTTCTCCTGTTAGATTATTCAAAAACTCGCATAACTACCTTAATTTATATCGGAGTAGCCTCATACCGTTTAGGATTACCGCCAAGATGCTGGCTTCATGCACCAACATGCCGACCGACATATTGACCCACTCGCTGAACAATAATCCGGATAACAGCACCAACACAACACCTACGGCGATAATAATATTTTGTCTCATATTTCTGGCTGTCGCTTTTGTCAATCCCAAGGCGTGAGGCAAACGACTGAAATCTGAATTCATTAATACAACATCCGATGTTTCAATGGCAACATCAGTGCCGCTTCCCATTGCAATACCGATATTTGCCAAGGCTAATGAAGGGCTGTCGTTTACGCCGTCTCCTACAAAGGCGACTATCTGACCTTGATCAATCAGTTTTTTAATATAAGCCGATTTATCCTCCGGCAGCATGTTTCCGTGCGCTTCGGTCAGCCCCAGCTCACGACTGACCGCGTCGACCGTTCCCTGATTATCGCCCGACAGCATAACAAGATTTTTTACCTTTAGTTTCTTTAACTTCTGCAAATCCTCTTTAACGCCCGTTCGTATCTGATCGCGAACACCCATCATAATCTTTAATTCTCCGTCAACAGAGGTTAATACAAGTGAATTTCCGCTTTTTTCGAACCGGGCTATATCAGCTCGGGCTTTTTCATCCGGCTTAACATTTTCTTTTTCCATCAAAGCAACATTACCGACAGCAATCCTGTGTCCGTTGACATCGGCCACAATTCCGCCGCCCTTTATAACCTCGGTATTTTCAACCGGTGAAAATGCGGTCTCTCCGATTTCCTCTAATACCGCTTTTGCCAGCGGATGATCCGATTCGCGTTCAACACTTGCGAGATACCCCAATGCCTCGTCAATATTATCCCCATAATATTGTTTTTCCGCAACCGATGGATTGCCCACGGTGAGGGTGCCCGTTTTATCAAACACAATTGTATCCAAGCTGCTGAAATCACTGATTACTTCACTGCCTTTGAGAAGGATACCGTTACGAGCTCCGTTCCCGATACCTGCAACATTGGATACCGGAACACCGATAACCAAAGCGCCAGGGCACCCAAGCACCAAAATGGTGATTGCCAGCTCGGCTTTTTGTGTGAACAACCCGACCACAAGGGCTAAAATCAGAACTGCCGGGGTATAGTATTTTGAAAATTTGTCTATGAATCGCTCCGCCTCGGATTTTGAGTCTTGTGCTTCCTCTACCAGTTCAATGATTTTACCGAACGTTGTATCTTCTCCCACACGATCGGCGACAATTTGGATGGTTCCGTTGTCCAAGATGGTCCCCGCATATACATCTGAGTCTTTTTCCTTTTCAACCGGAAGGGATTCGCCTGTGATGCTTGCTTCATTGATACTGCCCTCACCGGATAAAACGGTACCGTCAACGGGAACTTTTGCACCTGTTTTTACAAGTAATATGTCACCCACATCAACCTCGTCCACATCAACTTCTTCGAATTCACGGTTTTCCATTTGCTTTAGTGCGCTTTCAGGTGCCATTTCTGTCAATTCCTTTATGGCTGAACGGGTTTTGTTCAATGTGCGCTGCTCTAAATAAGCTCCGAATAAGAATAGGAAGGTGACAATTGCAGCCTCTTCGTAATTCTTGATTATAAATGCACCCGCAACCGCCAATGTAACCAGAACATCAACGCTTATCACTTTTACACGTAAAGCCTGATATGCTTGAATTGCAATGGGCATTACACCCAGAATAGAAGCAATTATCAATGACCAAGCAAAAACTTTCTCATTTCCGATTATCCACTTGCTTAAAAATCCGATTGCAATCAGAATTCCGTTGATTAGTGTAATTTTATTTTTATTTTTTAAAATAAAGATTTGCATACAATCACACCTTTTTCTTATTCGTTTAATACAATTGATCCAATTCGGCAAGCATTTTATATACTGCTTCATAGCTTTCGCATACATCACCCGGAACGGTATAGTTATCTGTAATTTCACGCAGTTTTGCGAATTCCTCGGTCAACTCAGGTCTTGCTGCTCCTGTCGCTTTGATTTTCTTGTTTATTGTGTCGAACAAGCTTCTAACTTCATGGAATTCCGGATGATTACCTCCATGAACTTTCGCTACAATCGGCACATACTGCTCCAGTGTTTTTAAATGTTTTTTTCCTGCTTTGTTAAATAGCTTGTTGGTCATAATCAATCCGTCCTTTTCAGTTTATACTAATCTCAATTATGGAATCCGATATCTTTATGTTGTGTTTATTGTATCATATTGTTCAATAACATTATTGTTGCAATTGCAACAATAATGAAAAATAATAAGTAATAAAAACACTAATAATACAAAAAGGCTATATATCTCAAACCATTTTATAATCCTTTGTAGGGGCGGATTCCATATCCGCCCGTTTTCTGCGGATTCCATATCCGCCCGTTCAAAAATAACGATTGCATGAAAATGGTTTGGCATGATAACATATTGCGGATATGATAACATATTGCGTATGTTTTTTCATTATTCGGTTAAATGCCGGTGCAAATCATTCCGGAGGATATGGAATCCTCCCCTACATTGACAATCATTCGGGAGGATATGGAATCCTCCCCTACAACGCCACCAAATGAAATTTTATACCTATAATCATAATAGAAAAACATTTGTTTTGTGATAAAACCCCTGAATTGTTTAATTTCCCTTAACAACGTAGCGGCGCACCTGTGTGTGCGCCGGTTTCAACAATTTACCCTGTTTATGCCGGCGTTCTCATACTAATTTAAAATAAATATATAGAAATATCATAATAATACTAAATCCATTTTAAAACATTCCAGAATAGAGCGATGCGTTCCTAATACTAATTTAAATTAAATTAGTATAGGAAGAACGCGCCATGAGCGATAATTATGGAATAGTTATAGTTGGATTTAGTATAAGAAGATATACAACGGACTTGGATATTATCTATGTTTATAAATTAAATTAGTATCATCATAAATACCTAATTTTAGGGCTGACACATAAATCAGCCTCGAAAACCAGTAGGGGCGGATTCCATATCCGCCCGTTTTCTGCGGATTCCATATCCGCCCGTTCAGCAATAACGATTGCATGAAAATGGTTTGGCATGATAACATATTGCGGATATGATAACATATTGCGTATGTTTTTTCATTGTTCGGTTAAATACCGGCGCAAATCATTCGGGAGGATATGGAATCCTCCCCTACATTGACAATCATTCGGGAGGATATGGAATCCTCCCCTACAACGCCACCAAATGAAATTTTATACCTATAATCATAATAGAAAATACATAATTTTAGGGCTGACACACGTTTCATTGTGCGTCAGCCCTAAAATATTATTATTTAATAAACCTCAGAATCAAAAGCGTTTATTTTGCATTTACACTGGTGACAACGCCCGAGCCAACGGTGCGGCCGCCTTCACGAATAGCAAAGCGGAGACCTTCCTCAATAGCGATAGGGGTAATCAGCTCGACATCTATCTCTACGTTATCGCCCGGCATACACATCTCGACACCTTCGGGAAGCGCAACCACTCCGGTAACGTCGGTGGTACGGAAATAGAACTGGGGACGATAGTTGTTAAAGAAGGGGGTATGACGGCCGCCCTCTTCCTTGGTGAGAACATAAACCTTACCGTGGAACTTTGTGTGAGGGTTAATTGAGCCGGGTTTGCACAGAACCTGTCCGCGCTGGATATCGGTTCTCTGGACACCGCGGAGAAGTGCACCGATGTTGTCGCCCGCCTCGGCATAGTCGAGAAGCTTGCGGAACATTTCAATACCGGTAACAACCGTCTTCTTTCTTTCGTCGCTCAATCCGATGATTTCGACTTCCTCGGAAAGTTTGAGCTGTCCGCGCTCAACACGTCCGGTGGCAACAGTGCCGCGCCCTGTGATGGTGAACACGTCTTCGACAGGCATCAGGAAGGGCAGGTTCGTGGTACGCTCGGGTGTCGGGATAAATTCATCCACAGCATTCATAAGCTCAATAATAGAAGCATATCCGGGAGCGTTCATATCCTTTGAATCGCATTCGAGGACATTTAAAGCCGAGCCCTTGATGATGGGTGTATCGTCGCCCGGGAATTCGTATTCGTCCAGCAACTCGCGGATTTCCATTTCAACAAGCTCAAGCAGCTCGGGATCGTCTACCTGGTCAACCTTGTTCATGAAAACGACAATGTAGGGAACACCAACCTGACGGGCAAGCAGGATATGCTCGCGAGTCTGGGGCATGGGACCGTCTGCAGATGAGACAACCAAAATGGCTCCGTCCATCTGTGCGGCACCTGTTATCATGTTCTTGACATAGTCGGCATGGCCGGGGCAGTCAACGTGTGCATAATGGCGATTTTCGGTCTGATACTCAACGTGTGAAGTGTTGATTGTGATACCGCGTGCACGCTCTTCGGGCGCCTTATCGATATGAGCATAATCGACATATTCGGAATCACCCTTTAAGTTCAGAACCTTTGTGATAGCAGCGGTTAAGGTGGTTTTACCATGGTCAACGTGACCGATAGTGCCAATGTTTACGTGGGGCTTGTTTCTTTCAAATTTTGCCTTTCCCATGTGGATTTCCTCCTTTTATAAAAAACAATATATTATTTATTTTTGCATTTCTGCAAGAAAATCTATGAACCTCATTTTATCAAGTCACAGCACGAATTACAAGCCTTTTCCAAAAGAATTATACTAACCATAATTTTTCTTATGATTTTGTATTCTTGGAAATAATCGCTTCGGCAACGCTTTTCGGCAGTTCGGCATAATGGCTGGGCTCCATGCTGTATTGGCCGCGACCTTGTGTGCGTGAACGCAGGTCGGTCGCATAACCGAACATTTCTGACAGAGGAATTAAAGCTTTTATCTGTTGTGCGCCGCTGATTGCCTCCATGCCCTGCATCATGCCCCGTCGGGAGTTGATGTCCCCGATAACGTCGCCCATATACTCCTCGGGAACGGTGACCACAACCTTCATGATCGGCTCAAGCAGGACAGGGTCAGCCTTGCGCATGGCTTCCTTAAATGCAATTGAACCGGCAATTTTAAACGCCATTTCGGAAGAGTCAACCTCATGATATGAACCGTCATAGAGAGTAACCTTTACGTCAACAACATTGTAACCGGCAATAACACCCGACATCATGGCGCCCTTGATACCCTGATCGACTGCGGGGATGTATTCCTTGGGGATAACACCGCCGACAATCGCATTGACGAATTCATAGCCCTTGCCGGTTTCGTTAGGCTCGATACGAATCTTAACATGACCGTACTGACCGCGACCACCTGATTGCCGTGCGTATTTGTTATCGACATCAGCACTTTTACGGATGGTTTCCTTATAGGACACCTGAGGTGCGCCGACATTGGCTTCAATCTTGAATTCGCGCAAAAGACGGTCAACAATGATTTCGAGATGAAGCTCACCCATACCTGCGATAATGGTTTGACCGGTTTCCTCATCGGTGTAGTTCTTAAATGTGGGGTCTTCCTCTGCCAGCTTTGAAAGTGCAATTCCCATTTTTTCCTGACCGGCTTTGGTCTTAGGCTCAATGGCAACACGAATAACAGGCTCGGGAAATTCCATGGATTCAAGAATAACCGGATTTTTTTGGTCGCAAAGGGTGTCACCGGTCGAGGCATTCTTCAGCCCGACCGCCGCAGCGATATCACCTGCATAAACGGTTTCGATATCCTGACGATGGTTTGAGTGCATCTGAAGAATTCTGCCCAGGCGCTCGTTATTATCCTTGTTGGAATTGTAAACACTTGCGCCGGCATTGGCCATTCCCGAATAGACACGGAAGAAGCAGAGCTTGCCCACAAACGGGTCGGTGGCAATCTTGAATGCCAAAGCCGCGAAAGGTTCGCTGTCGTCTGAATGCCGTTCAACCTCTTCCTGGGTTTCGGGGTTTATTCCCTTTATTGACGGTACATCGGTTGGAGCGGGCATATAATCTATGACGGCATCGAGCAGCTTCTGCACTCCCTTGTTTCGGTAGGAGGTGCCACAGGTGACCGGAACCATCTTATTGTTGATGGTGGCTTTGCGGATGCAGGCTTTAATTTCCTGTATTGTGAGCTCTTCGCCCGCGAAGAACTTCTCCAGCAAAACATCATCCTGCTCGGCGACGGCTTCAATCAAAGCGGCATGGTATTCCTTTGCCTTGTCCAGCATATCGGCGGGGATATCCTCACAGCGGATGTCTTTGCCGATATCGTCGTAATATATATATGCTTTCATCTCAACCAGGTCGACTATACCTTTGAAGGTCTCCTCGGCACCCACCGGAAGCTGAATGGGCACGGCATTGCATTTAAGACGGTCCTTCATCATGTTGACGACATAATAGAAATTCGCGCCCATGATATCCATCTTATTTATATATGCCATGCGGGGAACTTTATATTGGTCAGCCTGACGCCATACCGTTTCAGACTGGGGTTCGACACCGCCCTTTGCACAGAAAACCGTGACCGAGCCGTCAAGAACGCGGAGTGAACGCTCCACCTCAACGGTAAAGTCAACGTGGCCGGGAGTGTCTATAATGTTTATACGATGACCTTTCCAAAAACATGTGGTGGCGGCAGATGTAATGGTGATACCGCGTTCCTGCTCCTGTGCCATCCAGTCCATGGTAGCTGCGCCGTCATGTGTTTCGCCCAGCTTATGGTTGATGCCGGTATAAAACAAGATACGTTCGGTAGTGGTTGTTTTACCGGCGTCGATATGAGCCATGATACCGATGTTTCTGGTAAGCTCTAATGATACTTGCCTTGCCATAATTGTCCTCCTTATATTTTCGGCGAACTGCAACGGCAGCCCGTTTGGAGCTAACGCCTGCTTGCAGGAGGCAAACCGACTCGCGGCGCCGACTCCTCAAAGCTCTATGAAATCAGAGACGGGTGAGCTTCCGGGGATGGCGGACCATATGCCCAAAGCGGGCAAATAAAAAAACGAGTTCTAACCTTTGGTAGTATAGTGTGCGTGCTGCAAATCGGGTGGTTAATACCGCCCCGGTCCCGCTGTTGCAGGGCAAGGGATTTGTATTTCCCGCGTTTTAGTTTGGTAAAAACCCATATTCGGTCGGGGGTCTACCATCTGTAATGAGCAAATGCTTTGTTGGACTCGGCCATGCGGTGGGTATCTTCACGCTTTTTAGCCGCGCCGCCGTTACCGTTTATCGCATCCAGGACTTCACCTGCAAGGCGCTCTTTCATGGTGCGCTCGGAACGGTTGCGGGAATACGCTGTCAACCAGCGAAGACCCAAGGTCTGACGGCGGTCGGGGCGAACCTCGATGGGCACCTGGTAGGTTGCACCGCCTACACGGCGAGCTTTAACCTCCAGCAAGGGCATAATGTTCTCCATCGACTGTTCAAAGACTTCAAGGGGATCCTTCCCTGTCTTTTCACGGATAATGTCAAACGCACCATAAACAATCTTCTGGGCTACACCGCGTTTGCCGTCATACATAATATTGTTGATAAGTCTGGTAACAAGCTTGGAATTGTAAAGTGGGTCGGGCAAAACATCGCGTTTTGCTATAGAACCTCTTCTCGGCACTCTACTTCCCTCCTTCATAAATATGATATCATAGGTACTCGAAAATGATTGTCTCATACTAATTAAAATTTAGTATCATAATGAGACGTATTCCCGCTGACCGATATAGAGCATTCTGATGTTCATTTGCCGATCCCCCGGCAAACTAAATCAAAGACCTTGATAATATCGGCAATTATTGCCGATATTATCACACATCTATTATAATGCCGCTATATACTAGCCGCTGACGAAAGTCATTTTTATTTGGCCGCGCCGGCCTTGGGCTTTTTGGCACCGTATTTAGAGCGTGCCTGCATACGTTTTGCAACTCCTTGGGCATCAAGGGTGCCGCGGATGATGTGGTAACGTACGCCGGGCAGGTCCTTTACACGACCGCCGCGAATCAGTACAACACTGTGCTCCTGCAGGTTATGACCTTCACCCGGAATGTAGGATGTAACCTCGATTCCGTTTGAAAGGCGTATACGCGCCACCTTACGAAGAGCCGAGTTGGGCTTCTTTGGAGTGGACGTTTTAACCGCCGTGCACACACCGCGCTTTTGGGGAGAGGTCTGGTCGATAAACATGCGCTTCTTGGAGTTCCAGCCCTTTAAAAGAGCAGGTGCCTTATCCTTTTTTCCGACTTCCGCCCGCCCTTTACGCACGAGCTGATTAAATGTTGGCAATAATATCACCTCCTGTTTATAGTATGATTTATATCCAATTATGAATAATATCACGACAAATATCCCTTTGTCAAGCAAACCGAACCATTTTTCCGATGATTGTGCTTGACATATGAACCCACAGTATTTGATTACAGTGCGCCCTGCGCCTCATACTGCTCGACCGAACTATTGATACCATCAGTGGCAACCGCCTGTTCATCGTCGGCTTCAGAGCCGTCGTTCTCCAAGAGCCCGCGCAGGGTGGCAATATAGGTGTCATCGGGGGCATCGGGGTGCATGTTGGCAATATGGATATCATCATATGACTGCATACCCGTTCCGGCAGGAATAAGCTTGCCTATGATAACATTTTCTTTTAGACCAAGCAGCGGGTCAACCTTGCCCTTTATGGCGGCTTCGGTAAGAACCCGGGTGGTTTCCTGGAAGGACGCGGCTGACAGGAAGCTGTCGGTGGCAAGAGAAGCCTTTGTAATACCCATCAATACCGGTATGCAGGTTGCTTCGTGCAGCTCGGTCTCACCATTGGCAATACGTTTACGGATATCGGCATTGTAATCGTTAAAGTCGGAACGCTCAAGCGTAGCTCCCGAAAGCAGAGGGGTATCACCGGGATCATCGATTTTTACCTTGCGCATCATCTGGCGAACAATAACCTCAACGTGCTTATCATTGATATCAACACCCTGCATACGATAGGTCCGCTGCACCTCCTGTATCAGATAATTCTGAACAGCCTCTTCACCACTGATCGCAAGGATGTCATGAGGATTGATTGAACCCTCGGTAATTCTGTCACCCGCTTTGATGACATCACCCTCTTTAACACTGACTCGGGAGCCGAACGGGATTACATACGAGCGTTGGTCGATATTATCTTTCTCGGTTTTTGTTACAATAACAAGCCGCTTTTTCTTTTCCTCCCCAAAGCTGACAACGCCGTCAATTTCGGAAATCTGTGCTAAGTGTTTGGGCTTGCGCGCTTCAAAAAGCTCCTCAACCCGGGGCAAACCTTGGGTTATATCCTCGCTTGATGCGATACCGCCGGTGTGGAAGGTACGCATGGTGAGCTGGGTGCCGGGTTCCCCTATTGATTGGGCGGCAATTATACCTACTGCTTCGCCGAAAGAAACCGGACCGACAGACGCAAGATTTGAGCCATAACATTTTGAGCAGACCCCGTGCTTTGCGTGGCAGTTCAGAACAGAGCGAATCTTGATGCGCTCGACCTTGTATTTGTTGACCAACAGGTCGGCCTCATAATCCCCCATAATCTTGTCACTGCTGACCACAACCTCTCCGGTTTTCGGGTCAACAAAATCGTTTAAGAGATATCTGCCGTGTAGACGATCCGACAGCTGTTCAATTATTTCCTTGCCGTCACGGATATCATAAATATCAATGCCCTCGGTTGTTCCGCAGTCGTTCGAGCGGATGATAACATCCTGAGCCACATCCACCAGACGGCGGGTCAGATATCCGGAGTCGGCGGTACGCAGGGCGGTATCTGCCAGACCTTTGCGTGCACCGCGGGATGAGATGAAGTATTCGAGAACATTAAGACCCTCACGGTAATTGGCGCGAATCGGAACCTCTATCGTTCTGCCAGATGTGTTTGCAATAAGGCCGCGCATACCGGCAAGCTGGCGTATCTGCGCGATAGAGCCGCGGGCGCCCGAATCGGACATCATGAATATCGGGTTAAACGGGTCAAGATTTTTATTCAGAGCTTCGGTTACATTGTTGGTTGTCTCGTTCCATGTTTTTATAACCTCGCGGTAACGCTCGTCATCACTCATAAGACCGCGTTTAAACATTTTGGTGATTTCTTCAACCCGCTCTTCGGCTTTTGCGATAAGCTGCTTTTTCTCGGGCGGAATGGCGGCATCCACAACAGCAACCGTAAGTGCACTGCGGGTTGAATATTTATAGCCCTGAGTCTTGATTGCATCAAGCACAACAGAGGTTTCCGCGGTGCCGTGAACCTTAATGCACTTCTCGATTATCTGAGAAAGATGCTTTTTATCTATCTTGAAATCGACCTCGTATTTAAACATATCATCGACCGTGTTACGCTCGACAAAACCAAGATCCTGAGGGATGGACCGATTAAAAATAATTCTGCCTATTGTTGTGTCAATTATACGCTGATGTTTAACACCGTCAATTTCAATGGTGCGGCGCAACTTGATTTTGGCGTGCAGACTGACTTCACCCTCATCATAAGCCATGATGGCTTCGTCCTCGTCACGGAAGACCTTGCCTTCACCCGGTTCGCCTGTTTTCTCTACCGTGAGATAGTATGAGCCCAGAACCATATCCTGCGTCGGAACGGTTACCGGACGGCCGTCGGACGGCTTTAACAGGTTGCCTGCCGCCAGCATAAGAAAGCGCGCTTCTGCCTGTGCTTCGGCTGACAGCGGAACATGAACCGCCATCTGATCTCCGTCAAAGTCGGCGTTAAATGCGGTACACACCAGAGGATGAAGCTTGATTGCCCGCCCCTCGACAAGCACCGGTTCAAACGCCTGAATACCAAGCCTGTGCAGTGTGGGAGCGCGGTTCAGCATGACAGGATGGTCCTTGATAACGATTTCGAGTGCATCCCAAACCTCGGGGCGGACGCGCTCAACCATCTTTCTGGCGGATTTAATGTTGCCGGCAATCCCGGTTTCAACCAGTCTTTTCATGACAAAGGGTTTGAACAGCTCGAGTGCCATTTCCTTGGGCAGACCGCACTGATACAGCTTGAGCTCGGGGCCCACAACGATAACAGAACGGCCGGAGTAGTCGACACGCTTGCCCAGCAAATTCTGACGGAAACGCCCCTGCTTACCCTTTAACATATCTGAAAGAGATTTTAGGGGGCGGTTGTTGGGCCCGGTTACCGGACGACCGCGGCGACCGTTGTCAATCAGGGCATCGACAGCCTCTTGAAGCATACGCTTTTCGTTCCGGACGATTATATCGGGTGCGCCCAAATCCAGCAAACGCTTAAGGCGATTGTTGCGGTTGATTACGCGGCGGTAGAGATCGTTAAGGTCGGAGGTGGCAAAGCGACCGCCGTCCAGCTGCACCATGGGGCGGATATCGGGCGGTATGACCGGAATGACATTCAAGATCATCCATTCCGGACGGTTGCCGGACAGGCGCAGGGATTCAACAATCTCCAGCCTTTTCAGCAATCTCGCGCGCTTCTGACCGGTTGCGCCTTCGAGCTCGTTCTTGAGTTCGCCCGAAAGCTGGTCAAGGTCAATTTCCTCCAGCAGCTTATAGATGAATTCTGCCCCCATACCGGCATCAAAATCATCCTCATATTTTTCGCGCATATCGCGATAATCTTTTTCGTTCAGTATTTGTTTTTTGAAAAGAGGGGTGGTACCCGGGTCTACCACGATGTACGAAGCAAAATACAGCACCTGCTCCAGCAGTCGGGGGGATAAATCCAGAATAAGCCCCATGCGGGAGGGAATCCCCTTGAAATACCAGATGTGTGAAACCGGAGCTGCCAGCTCGATATGACCCATCCGCTCTCGGCGAACCTTGGCGCGGGTGACTTCTACACCGCAGCGATCGCATATTTTTCCTTTATAGCGTATGCGTTTATATTTTCCGCAATGGCACTCCCAATCCTTCTGCGGCCCGAAAATACGCTCGCAAAACAAGCCTTCCTTTTCAGGCTTAAGGGTGCGGTAATTGATGGTTTCAGGCTTCTTGACCTCGCCAAAGGACCACTCGCGAATCTGCTCCGGGGAGGCAAGCCCAATTTTAATTGAGTCGAACACGTTAAATTCCATCATGTTGTGAATTTTCCTCCCGTTTATTATATTTTTTCTGAGTATTCGTCGGTCAGCAGGTCGGGCTTTTCGTCTTCGTTCAGTAAATCCTCTTGATTTTCTGAATCCGGATCCTCAACTTTGTAGCCGTCCAGCTCGCTCTCGTTGGTTACATTCTGGAAAGCCCCGTCGTCGACTGCCACCATGTTGACCTCTTCATCATCGTCAAATGTTTGCTTAAGGTCGATTTCCTGATTGTTTTTATTTAATACCTTTACATCAAGGCAAAGGGATTGGAGCTCCTTTACTAGCACCTTAAATGATTCAGGCACACCCGATTGAGGAATGTTCTGACCTTTTACTATCGCCTCATAGGTCTTGACACGCCCGACAACATCATCGGATTTTACCGTCAGGATTTCCTGCAATGTATATGCCGCGCCGTAAGCCTCAAGCGCCCAAACTTCCATCTCTCCGAAACGCTGTCCGCCGAACTGTGCTTTGCCGCCTAAAGGCTGCTGGGTAACAAGTGAATACGGACCGGTTGAGCGGGCGTGAATTTTATCATCCACCAGATGGTGCAGCTTCAGGAAGTACATATAGCCGACGGTTATAGGGTTGTCAAACGGCTGACCTGTACGTCCGTCATAAAGTATGCTTTTCCCGTCGAGACTCTTGCCCGCCTTTTCGAGCAACTCTTTTATATCATCCTCATGTGCGCCGTCGAATACCGGGGTCATCACCTTGAAGCCCAGAGCTGCGGCGGCATAACCCAAATGCGCCTCTAAAACCTGACCGATATTCATACGGGAGGGAACACCAAGTGGGTTAAGCACGATATCAAGCGGAGTTCCGTCAGGCATAAACGGCATATCCTCACTCGGAAGTATGCGGGACACAACGCCCTTATTACCGTGACGACCCGCCATCTTATCGCCGACGCTGATTTTGCGCTTCTGGGCGATATAGCAGCGAACCACCATGTTGACGCCGGGGCTTAATTCATCGCAGTTTTTGCGGGTGAAAACCTTAACGTCGACAACAATGCCGTATTCGCCATGGGGCACCTTTAAGGAGGTGTCACGAACCTCACGCGCTTTTTCACCGAATATTGCGCGGAGCAGTCTTTCCTCTGCGGTAAGCTCGGTTTCTCCCTTGGGGGTAACCTTGCCCACCAGAATGTCGCCGGAACGAACCTCGGCGCCTATATGAATGATGCCACGCTCATCCAAATCCTTGAGCGCGTCTTCGCCCACGTTGGGGATATCACGGGTGATTTCCTCCGGCCCGAGCTTGGTATCGCGTGCCTCAATCTCGTATTCCTCGATGTGGATTGAGGTGAATACATCGTCACGCACCAACTTTTCGTTGATAAGGATGGCATCCTCATAATTATAGCCTTCCCATGACATAAAGCCGATAAGAACATTCTTTCCGAGGGATATTTCGCCGTTGTAGGTTGACGGCCCGTCGGCAATAACCTCCCGGCTTTCGATATGCTGACCAATAGATACAACCGGGCGCTGATTTACACAGGTGCCCTGGTTGGAGCCCTTGAATTTAATCATCGGATAGGTATCATGCGCACCGCCGCTGTCCCGCTGAATAATGATGCGGTCGGCAGAAACAGATGTTACCGTTCCCGCTTCTTTTGCAATCACGGCAACGCCCGAGTCGATTGCGGCTTTATATTCCATTCCGGTACCCACGATGGGGGATTCTGTGGTAAGAAGAGGAACGGCCTGTCGCTGCATGTTTGAACCCATCAGTGCGCGGTTGGCATCATCATTCTCTAAAAACGGAATCATGGCGGTGGCAACCGAAACAACCATTTTGGGTGAAACGTCCATGTAGTCGACTCTTTCCCGCTCGATTTCCAAAAACTCGCTGCGGAAACGGGCGTTGACCCTTATACGTTCAAATCGACCTTGCTCGTCAAGCGGTTCGTTAGCCTGAGCGACAATATAATCATCCTCGACATCGGCGGGCATGTATACAACTTCGTCGGTGACAACCCCGGTTTCTTTGTCAACCCTGCGGAAGGGGGCTTCTATAAATCCGTATTCGTTGATACGGGCATAGGTAGCCAGATAGGATATAAGCCCGATGTTGGGACCTTCGGGGGTTTCAATGGGGCACATGCGACCGTAATGGCTGTAGTGAACATCGCGAACCTCAAAGCCTGCACGGTCCCGAGATAATCCGCCCGGACCGAGGGCTGATAAACGGCGCTTGTGGGTAAGCTCGGCAAGCGGGTTGGTCTGATCCATAAACTGCGACAGCGGGGAGGAGCCGAAAAACTCCTTTATTGACGCGACCACAGGCCGAATATTAATAAGTGCCTGCGGTGTGACAACATCCATATCCTGAGCTTGAAGTGTCATGCGCTCGCGGATAACCCGCTCCATCCGTGAAAATCCGATGCGGAACTGGTTTTGCAGCAGCTCACCCACAGAACGGATACGGCGATTGCCCAGATGGTCGATATCATCCACGGTTCCGACATCATGAGCGAGGCAGTTAATATAATTTATAGAAGCCAGAATGTCATCGGTGATGATATGCTTGGAGACGAGGTCGTCTATACGGTTTTGTATGGCTTCGCGCAGGTCATCCTTGTTTTCGGTTGACTCGAGAATTTCTTTGAGAACCGAAAAACGCACATCCTCACGAATTCCCAGCTCGGTTGGATCGAAATCTACAAAGTTGCTGATATCAACCATACCGTTGGATATAATTTTAACCTCGTGAGGCTCGCCGTGTTCGTCTGTATTAACATAGGCAACCATAACACCGGCGTGCTGAATTTCCATGGCCTTATCGTGGCTTATAAGCTCGCCCTCTTCTGCCATAACCTCGCCTGTCAACGGGTTTACAATCGGCCTGCTCAGCTTATGCCCTGTCAGACGGTTGGCAATTGCAAGCTTTTTATTATATTTATAACGCCCCACGCGTGAAAGGTCATAACGGCGCGCATCAAAAAATAGGCTTTCGAGATGCTGCTGAGAATTTTCAACCGTTAAAGGCTCGCCCGGACGCAGTTTGCGATATACCTCAAGCAGAGCTTCTTCGGTATTTTTGGTAATATCCTTATCTATGGTCGCATGGATTCTCTCGTCGTCACCGAAAAAGTCAAGCAGTTGAGCATCGGTTCCCAGCCCGAGGGCACGGGCGAATACCGTAACCGGGATTTTGCGATTTTTATCTATACGGACATAGAAAACATCCAGTGAATCTGTTTCATATTCAATCCATGCACCGCGGTTGGGGATGATGGTGCAGTTGAAAAGTTTCTTGCCGATGCTGTCATAATTCATTCCGTAATAAACACCGGGGGAACGAACCAGCTGAGAAACAATAACACGTTCCGCTCCGTTAATAATAAATGTACCGCTTTCGGTCATAATAGGGAAATCACCCATAAACACTTCGGATTCTTTGATTTCCCCTGTTTCCTTATTTAACAGACGGGCTCGCACACGCAGCGGAGCTGCATAGGTGACATCGCGCTCTTTACATTGGTTTACAGTGTATTTCGGGGCGTCGTCTAAACGATAGTCCACAAACTCAAGGACAAGCTTACCGGAATAATCGGTTACCGAAGCTACATCCCGGAATACCTCCTTGAGACCTTCCTCAAGAAACCACTTGTACGAGTTTTTCTGAACCTCAATCAGGTTCGGCATATCCAGAACCTCGTTGATTTTGGAGAAGCTCATACGAGTGTTGTTACCAAGCTTCACCGATTTGACATTCGCCATAGGCCCGATCACTCCTGTTGTTATATTTAAGATTTGTATCCCATGAAATAAGCCGTTATCCCGTTTCTCATTAAACATGAAAGCGTCCGGTGGAATGGTGTTGAACATTATCTGCATTTCGCCGAATATATCTGCTTTCGGGGCTTGAAATTTATCACATAATGTGGTATGCTAAACTACGAATAGGGATACTTTTCCATGATTATGCAGTGTACTATAATACACCTAAAAAGGTAGCTTGTCAATTGCGTTTTACAAATTGGTAAGATTTTCTTTTTATTTTTCTTCTTTTTCGAGTTTTGACAACATATTTGGAAATATACACCAACAAAGAGCAAACGCAGGGGCATATTAAGCTTTGTGGAACGCCCGGGTGGGTTGTATGAATTTGCGTTTTGTTGAGTAAAGTTCAGAAATATGACAAAAGTAATGTAAAGGAGATTTTTTGATGGGAAAAGAAGAAAAAAGAAAGCTCGGTAAGCATAATGATAAGACTGAATGCAGTCTCGAAACAAATAATGGCAGAATTCACGGCACATTTGCAACACAGGCAGTCACCGATACCACCGATAAATTTGATGAGACCAACGCCCCCAACCCGAGTGACGAAAATGTAGAGCAGGGTCGGGACTGGGTAAATCATAATAAAAAATAGTATATAGTAATACAAAGGGACTGACGCACATTTTTAATTGTGCGTCAGTCCTAAAATTATGCATTTATGAAGATGAAAACCGGCGCACACACAGGTTCGCCGCTACATTGTCGAATGTAGGGAACGGTCTTGACCGTTCCGCCCAGAGGGAATATGGGTTTATCAAATAGAAATCCTACTCGTTTTCGACCCTGACGGCTGTGCCCGATGCCGATACCATAAGCATTCCGTTGTTGGTGCCCAGTACCTCATAGTCGATATCCACCCCGACCACCGCATTGGCGCCCATCTGATATGCCCGCTGTTGCATCTCTCGCAACGCGTTTTCCCTTGCCGCCAGCAGCTCTTCTTCGTAGCTTCCGGAACGACCGCCGAAAAAGTTTGTGATACCGGCCGCAAAATCCTTGACAAAATCAACGCCGGATACCACTTCTCCAAATACAATGCCTTTATACTCAACAATCTTCTTTCCTTCAACCGAGGGGGTTGTTGTAATTATCATAACATATCTCCTTTTTATTTATAATTATAACAGATATAACTCCGTTCGCATACACTAAAGTAAAAGACGAAAGGAGGAACAAGCCCATGCTATTGGGCAGCTATGAATTTTTATCCTCGAATCCATTATGGACAGGCGTTTTTATAGGATCATCCTTTATAATTTTAGGCATACTTTTATTACTGATAAGGAGAGCCCGCGACAAGAGATTTTCGGCCGGTGGAAGAAGCTCTTCTCGGTATTTTTCGTCTGTTGCCGATCTAAACGACGCTATTGAATTCAGCGGTTTTGCATACGACCCGGAGGAGGACATTTTTTATTCCCTTATGAATCCATGGCAGAGGGAATACGGGTACTGCCGTTTTTATGATGAGTCGGCGGCGGCATTGAGCATGATTATAGATGCCGAGCCCATCTATTTCGATTATGACGGAAAGCACTGGCTTATCGAATTCTGGAAAGGGCAATACGGAATGACCACCGGAGGTGAAGTCGGGATATATAATACCGACAGCGATTCTGGGCTTATTGATTGGAACGGCAGGCATTACCAAAGTGCGAACGACCATGAAATGCTGCATATAACCACGACGGTTTATAAGAACGGACGCCCCTTAATAAACAGGCAGGATGTTCACTGGTGGCTTACCGGGTTTGTGCTCGGCGAGTTTTCTCAGCCCGATGAGCTGACCATGATTATACGCATAACCTTTGACAATGCTCAGATGCGAAACGCATTTATCAAGGGATTACAAAAAGCCGGTTACACCCCGCATGAATACAGGGTTAAACAACTGGCGGTTGCAATTCACTTTGGAGAGCCGCATACCCCTCAGGCCTTTACCAGAACCAAAATTACCGATAATATGACCCAGGACAGAAACCGACAGTTCTGTGAAATGTATCAGAAGATTACCTCGCCGTTTACCTCGATGCTTGATAAAATCAACGCCCTGCATGAAGAAAATGAAGAGCTTTATAACCGGGCTGTTCATATCGGCAAACAAAGGGAGCTATTTCAGTCTCTCAATAAGTTAAAGGGACAAAAGGAGCCCTCACTTGTCGATTCACAGCAGGCTTAACAAGCTGTTTTACACAGCCCCCCGAATCCCCTTTGACGACGGTTCAAAACTTGTGATGTTCAGCGATTGTCACAGGGGAGAGGGTGGTTGGGCAGACAACTTCGAAAAAAACCAAGGCCTGTTTTTTCATGCTCTTCAGTTTTATTATGACAGCGGCTTTACCTATATTGAGATTGGTGACGGTGACGAGCTTTGGGAAAATAAAAATCTGTCGGAAATTGTAGAAACATATAAGCATATTTACTGGATGCTGTCCAGGTTTTACAGGAAAAACCGTCTTTTTATGATTTACGGAAATCATGATTTGGAAAAGAAAAATCCCAAAAACACAAGGTGTCTGGGAACATATTTTGATGAGCAAAAAAAATGCAAGGTATCACTCTGCCCCAACCTGCGTTTCCATGAGGCACTTGTTTTGAAGCATAAAAATACAAAATCGGAAATTATGCTGGTTCACGGGCATCAGGCTGATTTTTTCAATTATAATTTATGGTGTTTGGCAAGGTTTCTTGTAAGGTATTTTTGGAAGCCGCTTGAAGTGATTGCGGTCAACGACCCGACAAGTGCCGCCAAAAATAATAAAAAACGAATTTCGATTGAGCGTAAGCTTATAGATTGGGTTGAAAAAGAAAATCATACGATGATAGCCGGACACACCCATAGACCGGTTTTCCCCTCTGAAAATGAAGCGCCGTATTTCAATGACGGAAGCTGTGTTCATCCAAGGTGCATCACCTGTCTGGAAATCGAAAACGGTTACATAACCCTTGTTAAATGGGCGTATTTAATAAAAAAAGACGGTACTGTTTATGTGGGCAGGCAACCGTTGGAGGAGTCGCGCAGGTTGCCGATAGTGTAATACTGATACTATTTAATCTATAAACATGGATAATGTCCAAGTCAATTATTTAATAACGCGGTATGAGCAATCTGCCGGCCGCGTTATTCGGTTTTTTATTATCTGATACTAAATCCAACTATAACTATTCCATAATTATCGCTCATGGCGCGTTCTGGGGCTGACGCATAAATCAGCCCCGAAAAACAACAAAAAAGGCCAGGGAAACAGTTACATTTCTCTGGCTTTTTTGGTATAATTATGTCGATGAAAACATTAATAACACAACAGGATTATAGCAAA
>JAQUHC010000155.1 GCA_028683785.1 Oscillospiraceae bacterium | reverse complement strand
TACAAGCTCTATTTTAAAGGATTTGCTAATGAAAAAGGAACTGCTGTAATCATATACAACAGTTCCTTAAGTGGCAGTAATCTAAAATTTCGGGAGCCACTGCGTAGCAGTTTAGTTCAATGAGCATTATGTGTACCGGTTTTTGCAAATTTTTCTACTACTTTTCTATCTTCTTCCGTCAAGTATATTGGTGACATCGACATTTTGATATACCTCACTTTTTTCTTTCAGTATATCACATATTATGTCGTTTTGTCAATATTTAGATGTTACAGAGTACTACTCGAGATTATCAAATGGTTTGAGGTAATTCCCCAGTTATCACACATGGGCAAAAGCGTAACCTTTTTTAATCGCTTTTGCAGAACGCGCCCGTATCAACTTGGTAAACATCAGGCTCGGGGCGCGTTTATCCTGCTCTCAGCACTCTTAAGTAAATTTAACAGTGAGGATGCAAACAAGGGATAGTCGGTCGCTATTTTATCGGAAGAAATAATCGGCGGATTTTCAAGCCCCTTATCACCTGAAACACTGCCGCCGCCGGCCAGATGCCCCAATGTCGCACAGGTTCGTGCAAACTCACCCGACACAGAGGACTGAAACATAAATCCCGGCACCGAGAACAACGCTTCCGGGTTTTTTGGGTTGGCCGAATATATTTGTCTGAAAACCGAATAAACCGCCAGCATAAGTGTGGCAGAAGCTTCAACCGTCAATGCTTTATTATCACAACGTTGGATAATATCAAAAATAATATGTAAAGAGTTGATTATCAATTTTTTGTTAAGTACCGGAATTACGCTGCCCCGTAACTGGTTTTCCTTTACCGCCGGGTCATTCTCCGGAATTTCGTCAACCGCAATCATTGCTCCTGTTTTATCAGGTGTCCTCCCTAAAATGTAATCACATGAAACGGAGTAATAATCGGCTGCACGCACCACAAAGTTCAATCCGCATTCCCTTATCCCCTTTTCATAATGGGACAACAATGCCTGTGATACCTTTAATTCAGCCGCTGCCTGCTTTTGGCTGATACCCCGTTCTTTTCGCAAAAGCGTAAGTATTCGTGGAAAAGCGGTAATCATAATATGTGCACCTCAAAATACTATATTTATACTATTATAGAGAGAAATCAACAATAATGTTTATACCGGATTTGGGCGAAAAATAATAAAGCCCCGCTCAACAAGTTTTACCCGTGGAGAAGTGAACGGGGCAAAATATACTAACTATTTATCATTATAACCTATTTACTATCTGTTTGTAAATCGGCAATTTGTGATTTTTTAGGATATTTTTTGATTAAATTATACAAAAATTAAATTATTGTGGCGAAATAATCCGACTCAAATAAAATTCCGACTCATTTATGCAGGAATTTTATTTGTCGCCCTGAACAAGATTTTCAGCATATTGCCTCAATCTGTGTTCGGTCAAAATATTGTTTCCGCGCTCCCTTATCATGTCCTGAACATAAGAGGGTAGATTATTAAAAAATCGGTTGGCACTTGTATTGTGTGCCAATAAATCAACCAGTCCGGTATAGTGCTCGTCATTCATTAAAACTTTGCCTCCTGTTTTGTCTGTTCATTGTTTGTACGGCCACGGCCTCTTGATGCCACATAATCCTGTATATCTTCAAATGATCCGAAATCGCGGTTTTTTATATCATCCTGAAGATTCTTCGGCAGACTGTAAAAATATTCATAACAGCTTAAGCTCTGATCAAGCAGATCAGACAGCCCCAGCTTATAATTCCCCTCACGCATATAATTTTTCCTTTCCGGTATAATAATGCCCATGCACTGGCGTTTGCACAAATAGGTATGAAAGATCGCATTGGCTCGGCTCGCACCTAGCTTTCTGTCTGTGATATGATCTTTCTCCGCTATCATCCTTGAGGTTACCTCTAATAACCCGTTTTGAACGGATTCCGAGCTGAATTTTTGTCGGACAAGGAAAGCCAACGAAGCAAGGCTTTCAGCCTTACAAGGAGGCTTGACGCTGTCCGGCGGAAATCATGCCGGAATACGCCGGAAGGGGTTTTTAGAGGTGACCTTGATTATTGTCTGAATATTCAATCATTAAATACTGGTATAAAAAGCCTGAATTTTATCGGCTTTTATCTGAGATTATAATAATTAACCCGCAAATATTTTTGTACTTGCGGGTGGATTACTATATTTTTATTTTGATTTACCGATTATATTTAATGTAAACTTCTCATAGTTTTCAAGCCATGCACTTCCCAGCTTTGACTTTAAAATCGATTGCAGCCGTCCTTCTTTGGAGGTCCTGTATTTGACATTATGGCAGTCACTTCCAAATACGACCGGCCTGCCCTCCTTAATCCTCTTAAACACGGTATTCCGATACCCACTGTCAAAAACGGCTTCCTGATTTATCTGTATCACCGCATCATCAAAATCAAGGATTTCCTCCATGGCAGTGTCGGAATACATATCAATATATCTGTCAAGGTGAGCAAATACAGGGATCATAGACTGGGTTAGACATAAGTGATATACCTCTTCAAGAAACCAGCTTTGATAATTTGAATAAGGAAGCTCCAGCAGAATATAATTCGTATCTCCGTAACACAACGGACGAATATCCACATGCCGTATACCGCGCTCTATATAAACCTCGGCACCGGGAACAATGCTCGGCATCCCCTCATATTGATTTGCCAAAAGTAAATTCAGTGATCTCTGCCTTTGAAGCATAAACTCAGAAAGAGGTTGCCTGTGCAAATACATATGAGGTGTGGCGGCGACAATTCCAACGCCCTGCTTTTGAAGTATTGACAGCATCTCAAGCGACATACTAATATCACTTGCTCCATCATCTATACCCGGAAGAATATGAGTATGAAAATCAATAAACATTATTTGTCTTTTTCCTGTTGATTATAGCGATAACCGTAATAATGTGAATTCGCACCTTTTGACTCATTCAGGACAATCCCGAGAATATCTACCTCTGCGAATTTACAGCTTTCAATCGCCTTTTGAAGCTGATCATGTCTGGACTGCCCCTGCCTTGTAACAAGCACAACGCCCGCAGTTTGCTTTGCAATAATGACAGCATCTGAAACGATATTTATAGGAGATGCATCTATAACAACATAATCGTATGCCTTTTGAACTATGCTTAATAATTCTGCCATACGGGAAGAGCCTAAAAGCTCGGACGGGTTGGGTGACATCGGACCGGCAGTAATAATATCAAGATTGGGAACCACATTTTCGTTCAACGCTTCTTCAATCTTATCTATTCCGCACAAAATACTTGTCAACCCCTTGTCCGCAGACAACCTAAACAACCGATGAACCGAAGGCTTCCGGAAATCACAATCCATAAGCAGAACCTGCGCTCCGGTCTGTGCAAGTACGACCGAAAGGTTTGCCGCCGTTGTAGATTTCCCTTCGTTCGGCATGGCACTTGCCACCGCAAAGGTCTTACTCTCTTTTGTGGCAAGTGTAAACAACAAATTTGTTCTGATGGTTTTAAAGGCTTCACGGATATGGAAGGGAGCAGACTCGGATATCATCAGTCTATCCAGCTTTTTACTCGACCCTAAATTTGTTATAGGAGCCGCTTTTATATTATCTTTCATATTGATAATACCCACCCTTCGCTTGTGAATTCAAAACAGGTATCGAGCCCAACATCGGAATATCATAAAACCTTTTTAAATCTTCCTCACCCTTAATATGATCATCAAGCATCTCTCGAATTATAATATAAAAAGCAGCAATAGCTCCGCCGATTAGTATTCCCACAAAGCAGTTAAAAAACAAATTCGGAGAAGACGGCTTTAGGCTGGGGAATGCATTATCAATAACCCCTATATAGCCGGTCTCGGTAATTTCCTTTATCTTACCGGGGGCTGTGTTTGCTATTGCGTTTGCAATAGCTGCCGAAGCCTTGGGGTTAGGTGTGGTAACCAATATCTCCATCACTTGACTGTCTTCAACTGATTCAATACGAATTGAGCTTCTTAATTGATTTGCAGTATATTTTAGGTTTTGCGACCTGATTACCTCATCTAATACCTTATCACTTCGAATAATAACTCTGTATGTGTTCACCAAAAGTTGCGACGCACTGATATCACTATAGTTAATCCTGTCCTGGTTTTCCTCAGTCACATTGTTACTTACATATAACTTTATTGACGAAGTGTACATAGGTGTTACAAGTATTTTTGTATAGCCGAAGGCTACAAGAAAACCAATAAACGAAATCAGAATAATCAACCAAATCCTCTTAAGCAGAATACCCAGAACATCCATCAAGTCTAAAGACTCTCGCACGATTTTGCCTCCCTTAACCCTAAAGGTCAATAATTCTAACTTAACTTTTGACATTAAATACAAATAGAACTTTTCGACTAATTATAACATTAAATCTATCATATGCAAACAAAAACTTAAGTCAATACTTTTTTGAAACTTTTTGTGAATTGCAAAAGTAAAATCCAGAGTAGAGGGGGTCGAGTGGAATTTAGTGTTGCACAAAATTCCAGATGGGATTGCAAGATTAAAATCCACGGTTCATAATTAAAGGGTGCCGTCGCAAGGAGGTCATTATAGTGAACCGCAAGCCTTTACATGATAGCACCCATTTGACCCTTGACGAGCGAAAGATAATTGAAGCCGGAATCACAAACAGCTCTACGAAAACGGCAATAGCTAAAAACA
>JAQUHC010000154.1 GCA_028683785.1 Oscillospiraceae bacterium | reverse complement strand
CTCCCCAAATCATACGGCCATGATCCGGGCGTATATAGAAAAATCTTTTTACAATAATCCTACACAGCACTATTAAAGTATGATATAATGTGGAATGGATTTTGACGAAAAGGGATGAATTTATGGATTTCTTTGGCTTTTTAGAAATGATAGGTGGCTTGGCGTTGTTCCTGTTTGGTATGAGCCTGATGGGGACAGGTCTTGAAAAAAGTGCCGGCAATAAGCTCAAGGGATTGTTGGAACGCTTAACATCAACCAAGATGAATGGCTTCTTGTTGGGCTTAGGTGTAACTTCCATCATACAAAGCTCATCCGCAACCACGGTCATGGTGGTTGGATTTGTCAATTCAGGTGTAATGACTCTAAGGCAAGCGATACATGTAATCATGGGTGCAAACGTAGGCACAACCGTCACGGCTTGGATTTTGAGTTTAACCGGCATTCAAGGCGACAGTCTTTTGGTTAATTTGTTTAAACCTTCATCCTTTACTCCGATACTTGCCCTGATTGGCATAATCTATTATTTATTTATTAAAAGCGAAAGAAAAAAAGATATCGGCTTAATCCTGCTTGGGTTTGCCACCCTGATTTACGGTATGGAATCCATGTCAGCCGCGGTAAAGCCTTTGGGCGAAGTAGAAGGGTTTCGAAATATATTACTAATCTTCTCAAACCCGGTACTCGGTTTGTTGGCGGGCGCTGTTTTAACCGGAATCATCCAAAGCTCATCCGCCTCGGTGGGTATTTTGCAAGCTTTATCCGCAACAGGACAGCTTACCATGGGGACTGCTGTTCCAATATTAATGGGGCAAAATATCGGCACCTGTGTTACAGCATTAATCTCATCGATAGGCACCAATAAAAACGCCCGACGTGCGGCACTTGTGCACCTTTATTTCAATATTATCGGTTCTGTCATATTCCTTTCTCTTTTTATCGCTTTAAATTCGTTGTTTGATATTGCATTTTTTGGTTTGAAGGCCAACCATGTATTAATTGCAGTTGCTCATTCGATATTTAATATTTCGTGCACGGCTATTTTGCTCCCCTTCAGCGGGTTTTTGGAAAAGCTGGCGTATAAGACAATACCCGATGATGATAAACAGGATAAAATATTGCTGCTGGACGCTCGCTTGTTTTCAACCCCGACCATAGCCCTCAACCGCAGCAGGGATGTTTCAGAGGAAATGGCTTTTATAACAATGGACGCTATAACCCAATCATTTACACTGTTTTCGAATTTTGATGAAAAAGTGGCGCAAAAGGTTAAAGATGCAGAGCAGCAAACCGATACCTATGAGGATGCTTTAGGGACATATCTTGTAAAACTATCCAATCAAAGCTTAACATCCAAGGATAATACAGAAGCATCTAAACTGCTTTTCCTTATCGGTGAATTCGAACGTATATCGGATTATGCATTGGAAATTACAGAATCCGCACGGGAAATGAATGATAAAAAAATACAGTTCTCCGAATCGGCAAAAGAATCGATGAAGGTTATGATGTCGGCGGTGGAAGAAGTGGTGAAAATGGCGGTCGATGCATTTATTGACAATGACATTGTACTGGCTGCAAATGTAGATCCTCTTGAGGAAGTAATTGATGACCTAAAGAGTCTGATGAAAAAGCAGCATATCGTACGACTGCAGTGCAATGAATGCACTATCGAGATGGGATTTATTTTTTCCGATATGATATCGGGATTGGAACGCATATCCGACCACTGTTCCAATATCGCCGGATGTGTAATTGAAATGTCACATGACAGCATGAATATGCATAAATACCTGTATAAGGTGAAGCATGAGCCCAACAGTGAATTCATACAGCTTTACAAAGAGTATTCATTAAAATATGCCATAACATGAGAACGCTGCATTTCAGTATTTTTCTAATACTTTTTTCCTTGACAATATACGCATAATCCATTATAATACCCCGTGTTGCCTCTATAAAAAGCAAGTAGCACGGGGTATATTTGGCCCGGTAGTTCAGTTGGTTAGAACGCTAGCCTGTCACGCTAGAGGTCGACGGTTCGAGCCCGTTCCGGGTCGCCATCTCCCCCCATTTTTATATTATCAATATGCTGCTATAGCTCAGTCGGCAGAGCGCGTCCTTGGTAAGGACGAGGTCACGCGTTCGAATCGCGTTAGCAGCTCCAATACGAACCCCCGCCTGAAATGGACATTTCAGGCGGGGGTGTCATTTTAGGCTAAACCATTACTATGCTATACCAAGTTGCAAGTTCAATAACAATTTACCATAATTATCAACAATATTTATCGTCCTGCAATTCTCCCGCTATTTCGTCTTTTATTTTACTGCCTTATGTGGTAGAATAAATTTCAAGGACAAGCATTATGAAATAAACCGGAGATGAGCGATATGAAAACCAAGGATTATAAGCCTACCCGTATTTTTGCATCAGGTTTTTCACTTGTGTTCCGTCTTGTATGCATAACGGTTGTGTTGGCTTTGTCAGCAGTCATGTTCGGGTGTAAAAAGCCGGATGACACAAGCTCGGCAACAAGCACAACCATTTCAACAGCCCCGGAAACACAACCGACCATTCAGGATGTAACAATCCCTTCCGAAACCGAGACCACAACCGGAACAATCCCCGAAGGTACTCCCTCGGTCGGCTGGTGTAACGCAGATTCGTTGCGTGTTCGCAGCGGTCCTGGCACCGAATACAACGGCATAGGCGGTTTGAAACATGGTGAAAAGGTGACCATTGTCGGGCGTGAGGGCGATTGGTACAAAATCGAATTCAAGGACGATTTTGCGTTTGTCAGCGCCCAGTTTATTCAGTCAACTGAGATTATTCCCACCCAAACCGAGATAGACGAAACAACCACCACAGCAGCCCAATAAATTTAATAACAAGAACAATGGATAAATTAAAGACGGTTATATGCGTTTTAAACTCAAAATATATACACTCCTCCCTAGCCCCATGGTGTTTGCTTGCAGGTATTGAAAGATGGGGCAGGGATGATATAACAGCACAGGTAGTCGAGGGTACAATAAATGAGCGGCTTGATGATGTCGCACAGCGTATTATTGAAAGACAACCTCATATTATCGGATTTTGCTGTTATATATGGAATATCACCGCCACCATTAAATTGATAAACCTAATAAAGGAACGGCTGCCTGATACTGTGATTATTATGGGCGGCCCTGAAGTAAGCTATAACGCCGATGAAATTCTGGATCGACAGCCGCTCATAGATTATGTTATATCGGGTGAAGGTGAAAAGCCTCTTGCACTTTTGCTCAATGCGATTTTGCAAAACAGCGATAAAAGCTCAATACCCGGCTTATGTTATCGAAATGAAGACCGGATTATTATATCCCGTCCGTACATCTCCCAAGAAGAACCGCCCAGCCCATATAACGATAAGTATTTTGATATGCTTAAGGGGCGGATTTCTTATCTCGAAACCAGTCGGGGATGCCCTTATTCCTGTGCTTTTTGCCTCTCCGGACGGTGCGAAAGCGTCAGGTTTTATGATTTGAATCGAGCAAAAAATGAACTGCTGATGCTTGCCAACAGCGGTACCCGCACGGTAAAGCTTGTTGACAGAACCTTTAATATAAACAAAAAAAGAGCGGTCGAGCTTTTCCGCTTTATCATTGATAATTACGGAGAAAAAATACCCGAAGGCATATGCTTTCATTTTGAGATTGCAGGCGACCTGCTTGATTTCGAGACGATTGCATTGCTGAAAACGGCACCTGCAGGGGCGATACAGCTTGAAATCGGTTTGCAGAGCTTTAACGAGAAAACACTGTCCGCGATACACAGAAGTACGGACACCGAGCTACTTAAATCAAATATAAAAAACATTGTAGAATGCGGCAATATTCATGTTCATATTGACCTGATTGCAGGGCTGCCGTATGAGGATTCAGCAAGCTTTGCAAACAGCTTTGATGTCGCCTATTCACTAAAACCAAACATGCTTCAATTGGGATTTTTGAAGCTGCTTCACGGCTCTGAAATGCGTGATAATCCGAGCGAATTCCCCTGTCAGTATGATGAACAGCCGCCCTATGAGGTATCGGAAACACCCTGGCTGACAACGGAGGATATCGGCTCAATGCATAAAACAGAGGATGCGGTGGAACGTCTGTTTAACAGCGGCCGCTTCTGCCTGACACTTGATTATGTTTTGGAAAGCTGTGGACTTACACCATTTGAGTTGTTTAGACGGTTTGGGGAGTTTTGTGCCGACAAGGTGCCCCAGAAAATCTCTCTGGATGAATATACAAAGGTCGTATTCAGCTACTTCAGCCGGTTAAGCAACATAGATGCCCCCGTCCTTCGCGATGTTATGGTATGCGATCGTTTATCAACCAATTCGTCAGGCATCCTGCCCGAGGTTTTGGATGTTAAGGATAAAGCCTTGAAAGCCGCCCTGAAAGAGCTGAAAAAGAACCCCGCAACCTGCCCGATAAAAGGGATTAAGCGGGGAGCCGCCCTGCTTTATACCCAAGCTTGCATAGTATATGCCGATTATTTAGATAAAGACCCGGTTACAGGCAGGTATATGTTAAATAAAATATTCCCAACATAAAACAAAAAGACTGTCACACAACAAAAGTTGCGCAACAGTCTTTTTCCATCTGTAATACCCTGAGAACTGAATAAAGTTAAACGAAAGAAGCAAACCAAAGAAGTGATTCGGGAATGGTGCGGGAAAGCATGCCCGCGAACATTCCATGACTGTTATTAGCCCAGATTTAA
>JAQUHC010000153.1 GCA_028683785.1 Oscillospiraceae bacterium | reverse complement strand
AGGATATGAGGACGTAAAATATCCCCTTCATATTGTTGATTATTTGCATTACAGCCGCCCGAGCAATAGAACTTTGCCCAGCATTTACTGCAATCCTCTTTATCATAAACCGTAGCATGAGCAAAGCGCCGCTTCATATCAAGATCATATTGCCCGGTTAAAACGCTGCCCATTTTCCATTCGGGCTTCCCTACAAACTGATGGCAGGGGTAAATGTCACCGTCTGGGTCAACAGCGGCATACTCGTTGCCGCATCCGCAGCCTCTCAAGCGCTTAATCGCGCACGGCCCCTGGTCAAGGTCTATCATGAAGTGGAAGAAATTGATACCCTTCCCCTCTTTTTTTCTTTTTATAATCAGCTTCGCCAGTAAATCATATTCATCGAAAACACGCGGCAGGTCCTGTTCTTTGATTGAAAATGAAAGTTCAGGGTCGCTGACAACCGGTTCGACCGAGACCTGATTGAACCCCAGCTCAGCCATATGTAGCACATCGTTTAAAAAATCCAAATTGTTTTTTGTAAATGTTCCGCGTACATAATAGTCACGGTCACCGCGTATTTTCACAAAATGCTGATATTTCGGCACAATGGTATGGTAACTTCCCCGCCCACCGACATTTGGACGCATTTCATCATTAACCTCACGCCGCCCGTCAAGTGATAATACAACATTATTCATTTCCCGATTGAGATAATCCGAGGTTTCATTATCAAGAAGCATTCCGTTTGTTGTGGCAGTAAATCGAAACACCTTTCCGTGTTCTTTTTCCAGACTGCGACCGTATTCAACCGTCGATTTGACAACTTCAAGGTTCATAAGCGGTTCGCCGCCGAAAAAGTCAATTTCAAGATTCCGCCGTCCCTGGGATTTTTCAATCAGAAAATCGATTGCAGCCTTTGCAACCTCATGGCTCATAACCTTTTTAGCACCGCCGTATACCCCCTGTCCTGCAAAGCAGTATTTGCATCTGAGATTGCAATCATGAGATACATGCAGGCACATTGCTTTGAGGGGGGAGCTCACCATCTTTTCTGCAAATTTGGCGTAATCATCACCGCTGTATAGCTGTCCGGCTTTATAAAGCGCAACAACCTCATCATACATTCCGCGCACTTCGGTATCGCCGTATGCTCCGGATAACTTGTCCAAAATATAGGCAGGACATTCATCCTCAAGAGTGTTGTCGTTGTTGTCATCCAGCAACCCCAGTAATTCATACATTGAATCATCAACAACATGTACCGCGCCGCTGTTGACATCCAGGACTATATTATAACCGTTATTTTTATATCTGTGAATCATTATGTAATTTCTCCGTATTCCGGGGCAGAATATTTAATAGTATGATTATTTAAATAGGGCGGATAATATAATCCGCCCCACCGCCTTGCAAAAACCGAAATGATTATATCGTATTAGTTGCCGATATTACTTGAGTTCTCGCACTTTTGATTGGCGACGGTGCAAGAGGTCTTGCAGGCCGACTGGCAGGAAGCCTGACATTCACCGCAACCGCCCTTAACCGCTGTTTCCTTAAGGTTTTGCTTATTAATAGTCTTAATGTGCTTCATTAATATAAGTCCTCCAACATCAATATTATACACAGTTTATCATACACTCGGCATTATTTCAATATTTTCGATAAAATCCGTCTTGAATTTCCCGACTATTTTCTTCGGCGGAAATTCACGCCGTAAACCCCGCCGATGGCTGCAGATGTAACAACAACCAGCAGCTTGATAAGCGCATACCATCCCCGAACATCACTTAGCAGTGAAAATCCGGCAATCAATATCAAAAGATACATAAGTCCGCCGCAGGCTGCACCATATATAAGCCCGCGTGAACCCGCTGCCTTAGCGCAAATAAAGCCGCCGAAAAAAGCCCCAACAGCTGCAGCAATAACCGCCATAGGCGTAACTGCCGCCTGGGGAATATCACATGCAGCCATTAAAAGAGCAAACAGCAATAAAACTACAAGGCAGCAAAGGATGCCGAATGCTGTTCCGATAAATACAGGACGCAGCCGCCTTAACATAATCGGTTCCTCTTTTTGTGTCCTCAATACCAGTCCCTCCCCCCGAATCATCGAGCTTCCCGATGAAATTCTATCTCGGTAAAGCATATTCTGGAGAAGGACAAATTAGTACACTAGATTCTGTCAAACGTCATCATCATCGTCAAAATCGTCGTCATCGTCATCATCCACCACTTCATGGATGGTATCCACGCTCTGCAATGCCCACTTTTTAATCGTCATTTTTGTGCGGTCTGCCCCGGTTTCTATAACCAGTGAATCCTCTTTAATGTTGAGAACCCGTCCGTTAATCCCGCCGATTGTTGTAATCTCATCCCCGACGCGAACGCTGTTCCGCATTTTCTGCTCTTCCTTCTGCTTTTTCTTCTGCGGACGAATCATAAGAAAATACATAACAACAAACAGAAGAACCAAAAAACCAATCTGAAATAAAGATGCCAAGCCGCCACCTTTCAGCTGATCACCGGCAACGGTAGTTGCTAAAACTGCATTTAACTGAAACAAAAGAACACCTCCCTAAAAAATCTCTTTCATTATATAGACTTTTTATCCTGATAGCAAGCAATTCAAACCCTCTTGTCCAAAATATTTGTAAATTTTTTGTGAAAAGATGAGAAGGTTCGGTCATCAAGACTCTCTCTGACATGCTGAAGCAGGGTGTTATAAAAATACAGATTATGAATTACGCAAAGTCGCATGGCAAGCATTTCGCCGCTTTTGAATAAGTGTCTTATATATGCACGCGAATGGTTGCGGCAGGTTGGGCAGTCGCACTCTGGGTCAAGCGGTAAATTATCAGTTGCATATTTTTCGTTAAACATATTACGCCGTCCCTGCCATGTGAAAATATGACCGTGTCGGGCATTTCGTGACGGCAGTACACAATCAAAAATATCCACACCCCTGTATACCGCCTCCAAGATATTGCCCGGCGTGCCGACCCCCATAAGGTACCGCGGCTTATCTTGGGGCATAAAAGGCTCGACCGCCTCAATAATGCGGTACATATCATACGCAGACTCCCCTACTGCCAATCCGCCTATTGCATAGCCATCCAGTTCTAGCTCTGCAATCGCTTTCATATTCTCGATACGCAGATCTTCAAAGGTGCTTCCCTGATTAATACCGAACAGCATCTGCTCCGGATTTATGGTTTTTTCTTTTTTGTTCAACAGGACAAGCTCATCACGACAACGATACAGCCATCTAACCGTCCGCTCACAAGATTTTTTTGCATAATCATAAGTAGCAGGGTTTTCTACACATTCATCAAATGCCATTGCAATCGTAGAGCCGAGATTGGATTGAATTTGCATACTCTCTTCAGGCCCGATGAACAGCTTTTGTCCGTCAATATGAGAGGAAAAATATACCCCTTCTTCTTTTATTCTTCTCATATTTGAAAGGGAAAATACCTGAAACCCGCCGCTGTCGGTTAAAATAGGCCCCTTCCATCCGGTAAATGAATGCAATCCTCCCATTTCACTCACCAACTTATCCCCCGGTCTGAGATGGAGGTGATAGGTATTGCTGAGCATAACCTGACATTTAATATCGGCAAGATCGTATGCAGACAGCCCGCCTTTAATTGCTCCGGCAGTGGCAACATTCATGAATGCCGGTGTTTGTATGGTTCCGTGTATTGTAGAAAAGGAGCCTCTGCGTGCCTTTCCTTGAGTATTGTGTATTTTAAAAGCCATGTATATTTAATCCCTTTCACTCATACTAATCAGGTTTTAATGATTGATAATCATCATGGCGTCACCAAAGCTGAAAAAACGGTACCTTTCTTTAACAGCATGATCATATGCTGCCATGGTATTCTTATAACCCGCGAATGCGCAGACCAACATTATCAGCGTGCTTTCAGGGAGATGAAAATTTGTAATCAACCCGTCAATTATCTTAAAGTTATAACCGGGATATATGAAGATGTTCGTCCATCCCTCCGACGGGACAACGAGTCCCCCTGTCAATCCCACGCTTTCTATGGTTCTGCAGCTTGTGGTACCTACCGCGATCACCCTCCCGCCGTTGTCGCGGGTTGCATTGATAAGCTCTGCTGTTTCTTTTGGCATTTCATAATGCTCAGCATGCATATGATGCTGTGTAATGTCATCAACCTTTACAGGCCTGAAGGTTCCTAATCCGACATGAAGGGTAACAAAACCTATGCCCACGCCCATCCCGGATATGGTTGAAAGAAGCTCCGGGGTAAAATGCAGCCCGGCGGTCGGCGCCGCTGCCGAACCGGGCTGATGGGAATAAACCGTTTGATATCTTTCACTGTTTTCCAGGCGGGTGGATATATAATGCGGCAGGGGCATTTCACCTATTTTTTCAAGCAGAGCATAAAAGTTACCTTCATAATGAAATTCAACCAGCTTGTTTCCCTCTTCCGCCAGCTCCAGCACATCAGCCTCCAGAAGCCCGTTTCCGAATACCAGCTTGTTTCCCGGTTTTGCATTTTTACCTGGGCCCGCCAGAACCTCCCACCTGTCCTTGCCTTTTGGATTAAGCAAAAGCAGTTCAACCGCTCCGCCCGAATTTATTTTATTTCCATATAAACGTGCGGGCAAAACACGGCTGTCGTTGAGTATCAGGCAGTCGCCCGGACGAAAATACTCCGATAATCGGTTAAATATATCATCCTTACAATTTCCTGTTTTTCGGTTCATTACAAGCAGTCGTGAGTTATCACGAGGCTCGATCGGCTCCTGCGCA
>JAQUHC010000152.1 GCA_028683785.1 Oscillospiraceae bacterium | reverse complement strand
ATGATTATTTATGCGGTTTATTGTTGCAACCCGTAATTATAAGAAGCTGAAGGAATTATCCCGTATCCTGAAGCCGCTCGGAATAGATGCGGTTACGGACGCCGAGATTGGAATTAAGCTTGATGAGGTGGAGGAAAACGGAACATCCTTCGAGGAAAATGCCGTTATAAAGGCGGAATCGGCCTGCAAACAGTCCGGGTTACCCGCGATTGCGGATGATTCAGGGCTGGAGGTTGATGCATTGGGCGGGGAGCCGGGGGTTCATTCGGCTCGATATGCCGGAGAAAACGCCACAGATGCGGACCGCAACCTGAAATTGCTTGCCGCAATGGCAAGCGTGCCCGAGGATAAACGCACCGCCCGATTTATTTCGGCAATATGCTGTGTTTTTCCCAATGGTGATAAAGTGATGGCAAGGGGCGAATGTGACGGTCAAATCGGATATGAGCCCGTCGGGGAGAATGGATTTGGATACGACCCGCTTTTTATCGTGTCAAGCGGTCATTCATTCGCGGAGCTTTCCACCGAAGATAAGGATATTATCAGTCATCGCGGCAACGCATTAAGACTGTTTGCGGTCAAGCTGCAAAGCTATTTGGAAGGGCATACACCTGGCTGCATGGAAAGATAAAAAATTATATAAACGGCGGAGCACGATGTCGAGCTTTCCGCTTCAGACGAGGATGATATTGATGTTGACAAGTAAACAGCGGGCGTTTTTGAGAGCCGAAGCAAACGGCATGGACCCGATTTTGCATATAGGAAAGGGAGAAATTTCCCCCGCCATAATAAAGCAGGCTGACGATGCCTTAACTGCACGGGAACTTTTTAAGGGTAAAACACTTGAGACCTGTGTTCTCACCCCGAGGGAGGTCGCCGAAACAATTGCCGCCCAGGTTAATGCCCAGATTGTGCAGGTAATCGGCAGGTCATTTGTGCTTTACAAGCGGAATGAGAAGGAGCCTAAAATTCAGCTTCCCGGGGATAATACTAATATCCGATATTAGTATAAGGTTCGCTCAAAGCCGAGGCGGTATAATTCGACCGCTCGAAACGTGAAAGGTAATAATAATATAGGGCGTGATTTTTTGAAAATCGGGGTTTTCGGCGGGGCGTTTGATCCGATACATCAGGGTCATTTGCGGTTGGCTTGCGAATTTGCAAACCGGCTTTCTTTTGATCGTGTTATTTTAATTCCTTCGTCAATTCCTCCCCACAAGCTGCGCTCGGTTATGGCCTCCGCCCAAGACAGAATTGAGATGTGCCGTCTTGCAACAAAGGATAATCCGCTTTTTGAGATATCGGATATTGAAATAAAGCGCGGGGGGGTCAGTTACACCGCCGACACCCTGAACCAACTGGCAGAAAAATATCAAAATCCCGAGCTGTTCCTGATTATGGGGGCGGATATGTTTTTAACCCTCGGCACCTGGCATCGTTTTGATGATATTATTAAAAATGCGGTTTTCTGCGCCGCTCGGCGTAACGACTGCGACACTCAAAAGCTGAAAGATTACGCGGAGGTCCTGCAAAAACGCGGAGCCCGCTGCATTATCGAGGAGATTCCGGAATTCCCGGTATCTTCTACCGATATCCGGCGTAAAATTCAAATGGGGGAAAGCCTTGAAGGGCTTGTGTCCCCATTAGTGGATGAATATATAAAGACGCGAGGACTGTACAAGAGCACCCAAAATAACGGCAACAGTGACCGGCAGTTTATTGAAATAATACGCGGGCGACTGTCCCCAAGGAGATTTAATCATTCATTGGCGGTGGCAGAGCAGGCGGCCCATCTTGCAACCATTTACGACGCCGACCCGAAAAAGGCATATACCGCGGGCATACTGCATGATATTATGAAGGATGCAGGAGCCCAGGCGCAGTTGCAAATGCTAAGTGATTTTGATATAATACTCTATAATGTTGAAATGGGAATACCCAGTTGCTGGCACGCCATAGCGGGGGCTGCGTTCATAGAGCATATACTCCGCATAGATGATAACGATATAATAAACGCGGTCAGGTATCATACAACGGCACGCGCCGGTATGTCCCCCCTCGAAGCGACGATATTTATAGCAGATTTTACCTCTGCAGACCGTGATTATCCCGATGTGGATGAAATGCGCCGCCTTGCCGAGCAAGGTATGGAGCCTGCAATCGAATATGCCCTGTCCTATACAATTCGCGAGCTTGCGGCTAAATCAGCATTAATTCACCCCGATTCTGTCCATGCATATAATCAGCAAATCTCAGCAAGGCGCAAGGGAGGCAGATATAGTGGCTCAAAAACGAAGCGGTAAAAATGATAAGCGTTCCGTTGTTAATCTGGCGCAAAAAGCAACCGGTAAAAAGACCGCGTCACCAAAAAGCAAAAAAAGATCCGGCAACACAAGAACGATTATCATTGCCATACTTATAACGGTTATTTTGGTCATGCTTGTTTTTCTGGTTGTGGGCGGCATAAAGGTATATCAGACCATTGTTTCACCACGCGACAAAGTGGAGGATATTGAGCCCGTATCCCATGTTAAAACTCCGAAAGAGCAGCAGGATAAGGTGGCTTATTATGTGTTGGGATTGCTGGGTGAGGAGGTTACCGACCCGGCGGAAACCCTATCCGTTATCTGCTGGGATAAGCAAAATAATACGGTAAACATCCTGCAACTCCCTCAGGACACCTATCTCGGCGAAAGCGGTCGATGGGCCGTCAAGCGTATTGCCGATGTGTGGGGCAATCCTAAGCCCATAGACTGGTGCAGCACCTGCCGTCGGCCGGCGTTACCCGAAGAAATTCAAGATGGGAAGCATACAGCTTGCAATCCGAACACCGTAATTACCAAGCAGACCGGTTCTTCATCCGAGGACCTTTGCGGCGTTTTTAATGATTTGCTGGGGCTGCCTGTTGACGGATATTTTCTGTTTCAGCAGCAATCACTGGTCAAGCTGGTCAACCTGCTCGGCGGGATTGATGTCAATCTTGAAAGTCCTATGACGGTTGATGATATCACTTATAAAAAGGGTGTGCAGACTCTGGACGGCAACGCGGCGCTCTATTATGCGGTCAAGCGCGGCAGAGGGATAAACGCCGATATCGCCCGCTTGGTGAAGGAGCGAAAGGTGTTTATTGCTCTTTTCCGGCGTCTTGCCGTATTGTCGGAGGAACGGCTTACCAACGATTTTATCGGCCCGCTTATGAACGGCTCAACTCCGTTAAAAACCGATTTCCTGCGCCAGAATATTGTTAAGCTGATCGGCAGCATGAGCAAGCTTGAACCGGCCTCCATGACGGCTTATATTATGCCGGGGCGGACGGGCAGTAAGGGCGGCAAAACCTACTATTCGGCGCACAAGGCATCCCTGCTGGAGCTGCTTAATCAATCGTTCATGCCGTATGGAGATAAGCTTACCGAGGCCGACCTTTTGGTGAGCGAGCTTGGGAGCGGCAATGCTATGAAAACTCACAAGCAGGTGCTCTCGGAGGTTGCGGTACCCCAATCGGGCGCGGTAATTACAACGACAACCACAACCAAAGCAGGATAATCAAACGGCTACCTTATGTATAATCAAGAGCAATATATACTGTCAGTTATTAAATTTTAGAAAGTGGGTTTGTATGAATTCTAAGGATATTGCAGAGCTTGTAGTCGGTTCTTTGGATAAGCACAAAGCGGAGGATATTCAGATAATCGGAATTCGCGATTTAACCGTTATCGCCGATTATTTTGTAATTGCTACAGGTACCAGTTCCACTCAGGTTAAGGCTTTGGCGGATTATGTCGAAGCCGAGCTTGAAGAAAAGGAAATAAAACCCCAGAGAGTTGAGGGTTATCCGTCGGCCAGATGGATTTTAATAGATTACGGCAGCGTTGTAGTCCATGTGTTTTTTACTGAAACAAGGGAATTTTACAATCTCGAACGCCTGTGGAAAGACGGGCAGCATTTGGATTTAGCAGAATTTATTGATGTCAAACCAGAATAATATTTTTTATTTATGGGGCTTTGCCGACAAACAAATAATACCGAAAAAATACAATCCGGAAAGGTCATGAGATATAATAATGGGCAAATACTATAATCCGTCAGATATCGAAAGTAAATGGCAAAAAATATGGGATGAGGAAAAGACCTTTGCCGCCTCGAACGACAGCAAAAAGCCAAAGTTTTATGCTTTGGTTGAATTCCCTTATCCCTCAGGAACCGGGTTGCATGTCGGCCATCCCCGCTCATACACCGCTCTTGATGTTGTTGCCAGAAGCCGCCGTTTACAGGGGTATAATGTGCTTTATCCCATGGGTTGGGATGCTTTCGGGCTGCCCACAGAAAATTTTGCAATTAAAAATCATATCCATCCTGAGATAGTAACCAAGAAAAATGTCGCACGTTTTAAATCACAGTTAAAATCACTGGGGCTTTCCTTCGATTGGACCCGTGAGGTAAATACCACCGACCCTGATTATTATAAATGGACCCAATGGATTTTCCTGCAGTTGTTTAAGCACGGGCTGGCGTATAAAAAGGAAATGTCGGTCAACTGGTGCACATCCTGCAAGTGTGTGCTTGCCAACGAGGAGGTTGTGGCGGGAGCGTGCGAGCGCTGCGGCGGTGAGGTTGTTCGAAAGGTTAAAAGCCAGTGGATGCTCAAAATCACCCAATATGCTCAGCGTTTGATTGATGACCTTGATTTGGTTGATTATCCCGAGCGGGTTCGAGCACAGCAAATTCATTGGATCGGGCGGTCTACCGGTGCTCAGGTTCGTTTTGAAACCACGGC
>JAQUHC010000151.1 GCA_028683785.1 Oscillospiraceae bacterium | reverse complement strand
CATGCAAGCTCTTCTTTATCAAGAACTTCATCACGGATTGCTCCTGTGTATGCAAGATGCTGTGCAACCTTTTGATCGTCAAATTTCGGCCATAATATGCCCGGCGTATCCAACATCTCAAATCCGTCCTTGGTGGTATACCATTGATTTCCCCTGGTTACACCGGGACGGTCCTCAACCTTTGCATTTCCCCCACGAGTTATCCGGTTTACAAATGATGATTTTCCTGAATTAGGTATTCCGGCAATCATCATTCTTATGGGTCTGTTGATCATCCCTTTTTGTTTCCATGCGGTTATGCGTTCCCCCATGATCTCATTTATCTTTGGAGAAAATCCGCCCAGCCCGCGGCCGCTTTTACAATCCACAACAAGAGCCTGTACTCCTTGCTCACCAAAATGTCGCACCCATAGGGCGGAAACAGCTTCATCGGCAATATCCGCCTTATTAAGCAGAATAATGCGCGGTTTTCCGGAAGATAACCGACCGAGTTCGGGGTTACGGCTGCTTGCAGGAATACGGGCATCAATAATCTCGACTACCAGATCTACAAGCGGCATGCAGCTCTTCATCCGGCGTTTTGTTTTTGTCATGTGGCCGGGGTACCATTGAATATTACCCATTTGCATTTCCATAAAGGTATCCTGCCTTTCCTTGAAAAAGCTATATTTATCTCGTCGTTATTTTAAGAAACCGATTCTGTTAAGCGGAGAAAAACGAAATATAGCCTTTCCTACCACATCATTTTGATTAATATACCCGACTTCCTCAGAACGGCTGTCTTTGGAGATTTCTCTGTTATCCCCCATTACAACAAGATATCCTTTGGGAACAATTCTTGTTTTTGTTCCGAAATCACGCACCACCGTTATGCCTTGAGTGTAATCCTCCTCCAGAACAACCCCGTTCAGAACGACCTCACCGGTATCGGGCAGGATTGCAATGCTGTCACCGCTTACAGCAATTACACGCTTTACCAGAGGTTCGCGCGTGTATGTATCAATTACAACGATATCTCCACGCTTGGGAGTGTAAAAGAATGTAGTGAGAATAAGACGCTCTTTATCATTAAGAGTGGGTACCATGGAAGTGCCGTCAACCCCCACTATACGAAAAATAAATATAAAGGCTAAAACCACACAAATCAACGATAATATTATAGCCTCAATCCAATCATATAACGATTGGATTGAATTCAAAATAACCTTGTTATATTTTTTATTATTAAAAATAGCAGAAGGATTTAATTTTGACTTTATTTCTGCAATTGTAATCATATCAATATAAACCCCCGGCACGGCTTAACGGAAAGAAACGAAACACAGCCTTCCCCATGATGTCTTCAACATCAACATACCCTACTTCATCCATCGCTCGGCTGTCTTTTGAGTTTTCACGGTTATCTCCCATCACAAAAACAGAGTCTTGTGGAACCACCTGTTCTCCTGTCGGAAACCCTTCCCTCCAAGTAACTCCAAGGGTATAGTTTTCATAAAGCACACTGCCGTTCAATAGTATTTGATGTGTTTCGTCATCTATCTCAAGCCTGTCTCCTCCAACCGCAATAATCCGTTTGACCAAGGGTTCTTCCGTGTATCGGTTGATAATTATGATGTCACCCCGTTTAGGTTTATAAAAAGCGCGGGAGATAATCAGTCTCTCGGAATCATAAAGGGTGTTATTCATCGAACTACCATCAACCCCGACAATCCGCATTAAGAATGTGAAAATAAGTGTAACACATAATAGCGAAAAGACGGCAGCCTCTACCCATTCATATATACTTTTAACCAATTTTGTGTTTGGATATAGTATTCTATAATCAGGATCTTTAATGATTTCAGCATTCATTAAGGTCATTCCTTTAATTTTTTATTGCACTCGGGCAAAAGCAAGGCTTTTGCAGGACATGCTGGTATAAATCTAATAGGGCTGGATCTTTGTGCGTGTTTGGTTTATATTGCGCCCGGGCAAAAGCCTTGCTTTTGCAGGACACGCTGGTATAAATCTAATAGGGCTAAAACTTTGTGCGTGTCTATTATACCACATTAATTCTTTACAATAAAGAAAAAAGGGACAATATTGTCCCTTTTTAACCATAAACTTGGTTTATCAGCCGATGCGTTGCTTAATTTTGGCTGATTTGCCGACACGATCACGAAGATAATACAGTTTGCTGCGGCGAACTTTTCCGCGGCGAATGACTTTAATTGCTTCTACATTGGGTGAATGAGTGGGAAAAACTCTTTCAACCCCAACGCCGTAAGAAACGCGACGAACGGTAAAGGTTTCGGCAATACCGCTTCCTTTTCTTGCAACAACCGTACCTTCAAAAGCTTGAATTCGCTCACGGTCACCCTCACGAATTCTGACATCTACGCGTACGGTATCACCGATAGAAAATTCGGGAAGGCTCTCCTTCATGCTGTCGTTCGCAATAATTTTTAATGAGTCCATAATAGAATAATCCTCCTTGATTCTTCAGACATTCATACTAATAATATAGCAGAGGACTGCCCGCTTTAATGCAATTATATCCGTTATTGCATTAATCCCCACGGAATATAAGTATTCCTCGGATATTTTAACACCGATATATATTAACATAAGAATTTGTAAAATGCAACACCATTTTATTTTGAAAATAGACGAGTATGGATGAGTAAATAGGCGGATAGACTCTCAAATTTAACCGAATAACATTACAAAACTCGTTTAATTGCGATTTATTCTATACAAAACAGATCATTTAACAAGGTTGACCATACAATTGCATCTGCAGATATTACACAGAGTACCGGCGTTATGATAACAAGTGTTTCACAGAATGAAAAGGCAATCGGTTATATTTCAATGGGCTCGCTTAAAGATGACGTTAAGGCTTTAAAGATTGATAATGCTGAAGCAACCGTCGAAAACATATGGTTATATTTTGATTATATTACCGGAGCCATGAACGAGGGACTCATCATATTAGGTGATAAAGGTACGGTATTAACCGCTAACAACAGTGCAATATCAATATTCGGAGACAGTGTCGGTAAATCATACCTGGAGCTTTATCGGGATATCAAATATATAAAGGCGGTCGAATCCGCTCTTTCAGGAAAGCCTTTAAGTGTTAAAATAAGTATAGGCGGAAAAATATATCAACTTTCGGCTAATCCGGTCGAGAGTAATTTGAAGTCCTATGCCGCTGTATTGATCGATGATATTATCAAATTGTCAAGACTTGATGAAGCCAATATAATACAAGAATTTGAAGAAGTTGAGCTGTCCGAGTTGTGTAAATCCATAATTTCAGACCTTTCGGATAAAGCTAAAAATAAAAATGTTACCTTTTCTTTTGACGGTGTCCCTGCCAAAATCAACGGTTACAGAACGATATTGCATGAGATGATTTATAATCTTTGTGATAATGCAATTAATTATAACAAAGAGAACGGCAGCGTTATAGTAAAATTGTTGAGCGAAAATGACAGTGTCGTGCTATCGGTTTCCGATACCGGGCTGGGAATTGCACCCGAGCATCAGGAACGCATATTTGAACGCTTTTACCGTGTGGATAAAAGCCATTCAAAGGATACCGGGGGTACAGGGCTTGGCCTTTCGATTGTTAAGCATGCAGCTCTGCTTCATGATGCAAAGATAACCCTCGAAAGTCAGGTAAACAGCGGAACAACAATTACAATTACATTTAAAAAATGATTTGAGGGCGTAAATATTACGATAATTAAGATCAAATTATGACCATTCCAACCTGAAAAATTTATTTTTCGTGATTTCTATTGTTTTATGTAATACCGTTTGATATAATGAGCCTACTATATTTTGGTTATAAAGTCAGAGTTCAGCGAAAGGATGGTCGTAATAATGATAGATTATTCGGATTCTCCTCAAAATTCAGATAACAGCAACCTTGCCGGCTCAGAAATAAATGCTGATGTGAGGGCAGTAAATCCAAAAACAAATCCTCAGCATGCTGCGCCTACGCAATCCTATACAGAAAATCCGCAGGTTACATACAACACACCTAATATCCCTTTTTCTCAACCTGTTCCGCAGGTACAACCTCAATTTCGTCCTATTCAACAATCGACCATGCAACAGCAATATCAGCAATATCAACAACCTCGGGTTTATCCGTATCAGACACCGACTTACAACCCATATAATTCTTATCAAGGACCGCCATATCATGGCTATTATCCTCCCCCGGTAAATCCCTCTAAACCCGCCGAAGGGCTTGGCATTGCTGCTCTTGTTCTCGGTCTTGTTTCTTCGGTGCTGTTCTGGATTCCGTTTATTGGATTAATTGTATCCTTAACCTCTGTGATTTTCGGAGCTGTAGCAAAAACAAAAGGAAACGGCGGAATGGCGATAGCCGGAATTGTTTTGGGAATCATATTCCTATTATTATCAATATTTATACTTGTTTCATTTTTTTATTATAATGTATCTGAACCAAACACATTTGACTGGAATGACCTTTATACAGCATAACCTTATAACCTTGAAATTAATTAAATACAACCATCCTTCGGCTGAAAGTCGTCGGATGGTTGTTTTTTGTCCACCAACGAATTTCGTCATAATCGTCACAATTTCAAAGCTATAATTATATTAATCTCAAATAAAAGCAGTAATAAAATTATCGCTCATAACGCATTTTTATTAATAATATATTGCTTTAAATTGTGGAGGTGACGGGAAATATGCCTGTTATATATATTGATGTGTTGCTTGCTCTGAATTTATTTATCGATTTTCTATTGTTATCGCTGGTT
>JAQUHC010000150.1 GCA_028683785.1 Oscillospiraceae bacterium | reverse complement strand
CAAGGACACAGGGCAGCCCGCCAATTCCAAGTTGACTTGTAAGTTCAATCTGCGAATCCACATCAATCATACCGAACTGTATTTTACCGCGATATCGTTCTGCCAGTGTGTCTATTGTTAAAAGCAATCGCTGACAACTTGGGTATTTAATTGCCCAGAAAACCAGCATGACCGGAATGGTAGATTCCATTACCGTTGCTGCCCATAATCTAATGTATGGATTTTCATGATCAAGCAATTCTAATAACTCATGTAGCCGACCTTCTTTTTAATAATAGGTAAACCGGATGAATGATATTGTACTGCTTGTTTCCATTTTTGCTGTCTCCAAGTTCTTTGCAATCTGTTTATTTCTGCAAAAAAATCGTGAATTAGAATAAATAAAAAACATACAGACAGGCACGTCGGCAGCATTTCCGGCATAAAATAGTGTATCTACACCCTACACCAAAATGAGAGGGGATGTCTTTTTGTTGTTGGAGTTGCTTCAAACATTATCCCATATTTTTTATATGGCGCTCCATGTTGTAAATTCCGGTTCCTTTCCTCACCCCCTTCCGATTGAGGAAGAACGACGATGTCTGGAATGCTACCATCAAAATGGCGATATTAGGGCTCGAAATCGGCTGATCGAACACAATCTAAGGCTTGTTGCACACATCATAAAGAAATATTACAGCTCCATTCGTGAGCAAGACGACCTTATTTCCATTGGCACCATAGGCCTTATAAAAGCGGTGAATACATTTGATTATGCAAAGGGAGCAAGACTCGCAACATACGCTTCACGCTGCATTGAAAACGAAATTTTGATGCATTTCAGGAGTAATAAAAAGACGGCTCAGGATGTGTCGTTTTCTGAGCCCATCGATACTGATAAAGACGGACATCCTTTGACATTAAGTGATGTTGTAGCAGAGGATGATACAATTATAGATGATATTTACTTAAAAATAAATGCAGAAAAGCTATACAGGTATATCCATGAAATATTGGGAAAGCGCGAACGCCGAATAATCGAGCTTAGGTATGGATTAACGGGGGAGGCGCTCACCCAGCGAGAGGTTGCATATATACTCGGTATTTCGCGTTCCTATGTATCACGAATTGAAAAGAAAGCACTTGAAAAGCTCAAAAAACGGTTTAATTTGGGGGATAAGAAGAATTAAAAGCATATAAGTCGCTAGATAAGCTAAGCGCCAATTTTAAAAACCTTCCGACAGCCATACCGGTTATTTTTTACTGAACTGTTGATGCGCGTGAAAGTTTTGGTTGATACTAGGTAGAAATATTGGTATAAATAATATGTATAAACTTGTTTATACATATAATGGGTATTGCCCGGTGCGCTTTGTAATGCCATTTATGTTTATCTATAATCACAAAATACTATTTCGAAAGGGATAAAGGTAAAGATAGAGGCAGGCAGCAAGTAACAACTCATAAAAATAGAATGCCGCGGTTTAACCAATGTGCCATCAGGCAAATCGCACATCGTTCCGAAATAATACGCATCCTTTTACATTCGTACCAGCATTTAAACTCACACCTGCCAGGGAAATATCATAAATAAAGACTTTACGACCTGTTCCGGGATTACCGTGAGGGTAGACAAGGCAACTTCCTTATTCTTATTCATCTTTGTTATCGTATTAAGTGAGACACCGATTACTTTTCGCAAATCGGCTTTGCCCATCTTTTTGTCTACGAGGAGCATTATGAAGCAAAAAGAAATCGAGTGCTCACACGGAATATTCAAGTCCGTTATGAACACTCGATATGGTGCCGCTGACCGGACCGCTTTGCTTTTGACCAACGGTTCAAGTCCGGAGCGTTACAAAATAAAAACGATGCACAATCCTTCGGATTGCACATCATTTTTATTGGTGCCGCTGACCGGACTTGAACCGGTACGGTATTTCTACCGAGGGATTTTAAGTCCCTTGTGTCTGCCGATTCCACCACAGCGGCATACTGTTTTGAAATCCTTGATTATAATAATATACTTTAAATTCAATGTCAAGTAAAATGGGGGAGTGTTCATTGCCAGTTTTAAAATATGCTTCAATTAATAATCTTCATTTTATATAATTACTGTGATATAATAAATGCGCGAACTATTTATGGCACATATCGCAATGATTTTTAATGTTATATTTTACTTTATTCCGGAGGATAATGATGAAACACGATGCTTTTGCTGACGGGGTTGAACCCGGCGGCCTTTATAACAGCCAGGAAATAAAAATATTGATTTGCTATATGTTGATGGGGGTAGGCGAGCCTATGCCCCGTCAGGCTGTACTGGATATAATAGCGGGAAACGGAATGGCCAACCTGTTTGAAACCGGAAGCGCGATAGATGAGCTTGTCCGTCTTAACAACCTTATTGAAAACGAGGATGGTACTCTGGTTCTTACCGAAACGGGCAGTCAGATAGCGGGTACGCTTTCAGGCATGATACCGTATACTCTGCGTGAACGGTCTGTAAGGTCGGCGCTTCAGCTGTTTACCCGAATTCGTCGTGAGCGAGAGAATAATGTTGTTATCGAAAAGCTGGACCACGGTTGCAATATCACCTGCACAATCAATGATGATGAGGTTCCGCTTCTATCCTTTACTCTAAGGGTTGCCGATCAATTGCAAGCCCAGTTAATAAAGGAAAATTTTCTTAATGACCCTGTTCTTTTATATCGAAGTCTGTTTGCGGTGTTGATGGGTGATGCTCAATATTCCCATGGCGAAACACGCATACAGATTATCTTAAAGTAGTTGACAACTGCGCTCTAAAATGATATTATGATTTGCGTTATTCGGTGAGGAGAGGTGTCCGAGCGGTTTAAGGAGCTGGTCTTGAAAACCAGTGACTCGTCAGAGCCAAGGGTTCGAATCCCTTCCTCTCCGCCACACCTGCGCCATCAAACGACGCAGGTTGTATTATAAAATAAGTTATATAAAAATAATAAGTAAAGCGATTTGATTACCACATTTCGCTTTCCTATACGGAGAAGTACTCAAGTTGGTGACGAGGCGCCCCTGCTAAGGGCGTAGGTCGGGTAACCGGCGCGAGGGTTCGAGTCCCTCCTTCTCCGCCATAATGCACTGACAAAAAAGATGCATACGCAAGAAACCCGCATAGTTAGCGGGTTTCTTGCTGTTTATTCTCCGAAAATCGCAACCTCTGTTTCGGGGATGAAAGTAAGCGTCAAATAGATTCGAACCTACGTGAAAAGCCGTCCTCCTCAGTATTCCTGAAATGGAGGACGGCTATTTGCATATTTTTTGTGCAGTATCTGACCACGGAAAGCAATCTTCGAAAGCTGAACCATATGTGTTTTATACTGTTGCATTCTTTTCTCATACTAAATCCATTTTAAAACATTCCAGAATAGAGCGATGCGTTCCTAATACTAATTTAAATTAAATTAGTATAGGAAGAACGCGCCATGAGCGATAATTATGGAATAGTTATAGTTGGATTTAGTATCAGCATAAATTTACAACTTTATAAAACTGACAGTAACGATATATATGCTAACACCTATGACAAAAGTCTTTAACCTCAATAATGAACCTAATCCTATAACCATTCCCCATACCGTCTGATATAAAACCTCTTAATCCACTGAGATGAAACAAAATATGCCGCAAGAATAAGAGCAAGCCATGGTGCAAACTTCAGGGGCAAAGGCATTATATCAATGCCGATTGCAAATTGGCTGAATCCGACCACAATAGAAACTATGGCAACCAAGGCAGTAGATATAAGCAGTGGAATAGATGACTTGCTTTGCAGAAAAGGTATTTTTGCTGTTCGTATCATGTGTATAACCAGTACTTGTGATACCGTTCCAAATACGAACCATCCGCTTTGGAATATTGGTGATAATTCCACGGTGTTTGCACCAATCACCCACCACATAACGGCAAAACAAAGAATATCAAATATCGAGCTGAGCGGTCCCATATAAGTCATAAATGACTTGATAGACTTCGTTTCCCATTTACGCGGCTTTTTTATATATTCCTCATCAACTCTGTCAAAAGGCATTCCCATTTGGGAAAAATCGCAGAGCAGGTTTTGTGTCAATATCTGCACCGGAAGCATAGGTAAAAACGGAAGGAAAATACTGGCGATAATTACCGAAATCATATTGCCAAAATTTCCACTGGCTGCCATCTTAATGTACTTCACGATATTTCCAAAGGTGCGGCGACCTTCTATGATGCCTTGCTCAAGGACCATTAAATCCTTCTCCAGCAAGATGATGTCAGCAGTTTCTTTGGCAATATCAACAGCACTGTCCACCGAAATACCAACATCAGCTTGGTGCAATGCAGGAGCATCGTTAATACCATCACCCATATAGCCGACAGTATGCCCTAAGCTCTGAAACGCCTTTACCACCCGTTCTTTTTGAGAAGGAGAAAGCTTTGCAAACAAATCACATGTTTTTACTGCTTCCAAAAGCAAATTATCATCCAGACGGTCAACATCACTTCCGGTTAGAAGCAAAGAAGTTTTTACCCCTACCTTTCCGCAAACCTTGATGGCAACGCCTTCGCTGTCACCGGTGAGGACGACGGTGCGAACGCCATGTTCCTTTAGGGCGGCAATAGCGGCGCCCGCGCTTTCCTTCGGCGGATCAAGAAAGCCCACAAAACCGATTAATACCATATCCCGTTCATCAGCTACACTAAAAGTGTCACTATCAGGCACTTCATTTTTCTGTGCCACCGCAATCATACGCAAACCATCGGCATTGTATTTTGTGTAAACGTCAAGGGAAGTG
>JAQUHC010000149.1 GCA_028683785.1 Oscillospiraceae bacterium | reverse complement strand
TAAGACAAACAGCGAATGCTTGGTTGCATTCGCTGTTCGTCTTTATAAAATAATTAACTGCCTAATATTAAGTCTTTTGTGTCACGGGCGATTAACAATTCTTCGTTTGTTGGAATAACAAAGCCTAGAACGGTGGAATCCGGAGTGGTAATCTCTGCTTCCTGACCCCGCACGGTGTTTTTCTCCATGTCCACCTTAACCCCTCTGTAACCCAGTGATTCGAGAATTTCCTGACGCAGGATGCCCTGATTTTCGCCGATACCTGCAGTGAATATTATGGAATCAATGCCACCGAGTGCAGCTATATACCCGCCGATATACTTTATAATTTCATATGTGCGCATATCCCAAGCCAGCCTTGCCCGCTGGTTTCCATCCTCTATCGCCTGTGCAATGTCGCGGTCATCGCTGGAAACGCCCGAGATACCCAGCATACCCGATTTTTTATTTAATATATAATCCATTTCTTTTGGGTTAAAGCCTTCCTTGTCCATTATAAATGAGACAACCGACGGGTCAATCCCGCCCGAACGGGTACCCATTATAAAACCGTCAAGGGGGGTAAGCCCCATTGTGGTGTCTATTACCTTGCCGTCCTTTAATGCCGCAATAGAAGAACCGTTGCCTAAATGGCAGGAAACTATCCGGGTATCCTTTCCGTCCGGTTTGCCGAGCAGCTCAAGACAACGCGCGGTAACATATCGATGTGATGTCCCGTGAAAGCCGTATCTGCGTATTTTATATTTTTCGTAATATTCATAGGGAATCCCAAACATATAGGCCTTGGGCGGCATTGTCTGATGAAATGCGGTATCAAAAACGACAACCTGGGGCACATCCTTGCCAAAGGCCTCGATGGCTGCGTTTATCCCCTGAACGTGGGCTTTGTTGTGAAGAGGAGCCAAAGCCGCTAAATCATAAATATCATCTATAACCTGCTGGGTTACCAAAACCGAGCGATCATATTTATATCCACCCTGAACAATCCGATGACCTATTGCCGCGACCTCGGACAAATCATCAATAACCTTCGCCTTACCGGTCAGCAAGGCTTTTGTAACCTGTTGAAATGCCGCAGTATGGTCTGGCATTTCAACCTCTTTACTAAAAGCCCTACCATCATGTGTTTTGTGGGATATCTTCCCATCGATGCCTATGCGTTCGCAGTTCCCCTTTGCAATAACATTTTCGCCGTTCATGTTTATGAGCTGATATTTAAGAGACGAACTGCCCGCATTAATAACCAGAATATTCATTAAATAAACTCTCCGTTTCAATACTGATACCGACCCTATATAATATAATATAAATAACCTTCTATTACAAGAAGAAAATCAACAATTCGACATTTATCATATTTTTAATTATAGCCCGGAAATTAACCATTTAATCCGTATCATCGTCACGATCGGATTTTACATCCGGATAAATTTTATATAAATCAAAACCGTCATCAGGTATATTTAAACCGGAATTTTGCTCATCTACCGTGGGAGGAAGGCTGCCGGGAAACCTCTCTTTACACTTTCGGCGGGATAATAAGGCCGAAATAACAACATATCCCGCTAAAACTCCAAGGGCGGATATCGATATCAATAACCCTGTTCTAAGCCCCGGAGTCATATAATTAAAGCGTATCGTAACATTTTCGCCCGCCGGACAGAGTACCGCCATAAATCCGACGTTTACAGGTATGATATCCGCATGTTTACCGTTTACCGTGGCAGACCATCCATCCTCATACGGTACGCTGAAGAAGACCAAATTGGCCTGAGGCAGATTGATGCCGGCTGTAAAACCTCGATTATCCCTTTTAAATGATGATGCCGATACATCTCTGCGACGATAACAGTCATCTATATACTCTTGCTCGGAATAAACGGTGTTATAATAACCGTACTCGTCAAAACTCTCAAGATATTTCCCGTATTTCTCAACATCATTATCCTCCAGCACAATTGCCTTAAGCAGCGAAAGCTCCCGCGTATTATGATCCAGACTGTCATATTTGGTTCTTGTCATATAGCTGTCATATGTAAAGCCCATGGGTATAAAACTGTCGTTTTTATAAATCAGATAACCGTTTTGCTCATCATAATAGCTCCATCCGGGCATACCTCGGCTTATTTCTCCGTTCGCATCGTTTTGAATAAAATAGCTGCTGTCCGCCTTTAACTGTTTGTTATCGTCATTGGTGTAATCAAAAAGCCATTCAACCGAAAGCAAGCCCCTCAATGCATAATGTGAGGTGTCCGGGCGGGAGCCGACATTACGCTCCACCCCTACGGATGAATAAAACTCCATTACCGAACCGGGCACAATGCTGTGGAAAGCTTGAATGGACGGCATCTGCCAGAACATTCCTAAATTATCAAGGTCGTTGCAGAAATCGACACGGGAAAATCCGTTGTCGGGCAAATTCATTTTATCGGCGCTGCCGATCGCTCGATCGGTTATATATGAAGAGGTAAATCGACCCTGATTTTTACCCACCCCGATACTGTACCAACCGAATATTACTATTACGGCGACATTTACACCAACAGACCACCTGAAGAAAAGATCCCGTTCCCGTCGATGCAAGGCAATAAGAAGGGCGGCAAGCACAAAAGATACCGCAGCTATCGATATTGCAACCCAGAAAAGCGCGGGATATTCGCGATTATAAAGCCCGAATATTATTTTCCCTGTCTTCTCGTCCGGCTTCCATGATTGGGGTGCAAGGGCGACAAACAGTGCCAATGCACCGCTGATTCCTATGCTCCACCCGAAAGCGCGCTTCCAGTTAATCTGAATATCATCGTCATCCTGAATTGAGCGCATGGTCGCCAAAACAAGAATGATTATGAACATGTAATACCAGCGCGCATAATACATGCTGTTTAAAAGCTGAAACAGGGCATTAAATGCGGGTATCAGCACCATAATAGTGAGTAACACCAAAAGGCGGCGTACCCAGTCATTATGCTTGCGCGATTGGAAATAAGCAATTACGCCTGTGCAGCCGAATACCGGCAACCACGCCGACATTGATGCCCACTTATTATCGGAATCAGGGAAAAATGCGGCACGGGCTGGGATATCCTGCGGAAAGAAAAACGAGTGGATTATATCAAATATTCTTTGAGGCTTTGAGTAGATAAGCATATCCCAACCCGCTAACAGATTTTCGGTTCTGGGATTTTGCACAACAGAATAAAACGCCGGGAGCAAAATCACCCCCGCCATGGCGGTACCCACAACTCCTTCGAACAATACGCCGAAAAAGCGTCGCCCGACTCGCTCCCAGTCCCCCGATAAAGCCCGTACAATCCAATAGATAATCAGAAATATTACCTGTCCGATAAAAAAGTAATAATTTGAAAGGGCACTTAAAAATACGGTTAATGCAAAAAATACCCGTTTCCCCTCCCGCATATACAGCTCCAGTGCAAGCAGCATAAGGGGAAAATAGAGTATGGATTCATGGAAATGATTAAAAAATATGTTATATATCGAAAACCCTGAAAATGCATATAATAAGCCGCCCAGCAAAGCGTAATCCGGCTGTAAAAAAAGCCGCAGGAACTTATATGCAAACAAGGATGCGAGAGCAAATTTCAGAATAAGCAGCGGAGCCATCATGAAAGGCACCGCCGCGCTTGGGAAAATCAAGGTAATCCAAAAAAACGGACTGCCTAAAAGGTAAAAGGCATATGATCCGATAAAATTCGAGCCCAAGTCGGTGAGCCAGTTCCAGAATATATTCCCCGAGCGAACCGAATCATGGGCTGTCTGATAAAAAGGGATCTGCTGAACATTAAAGTCGCCGTAAAAGATAAAATACCCTCTGTCGAAAATCAAAAAGGGCAGAAAAATGCAGACAGCTACAGCCAGTGCAAGAAGGAAGGACATCAGGGTGCGTTCTTTCGGCTTTTGCAACGGTGAAGCAGCAAGCATTTAAATCAACCTTTCGGGAATAATACATATCTATCGGCATCAAAGGGTATCGGCAAGCTCTCGCAAATATTTGCGAAAATCGTTCCCCACCTCCGGATGATCGAGTGCAACTTCGCAGGTCGCCTGCAAAATCCCCAGTTTGTTACCCATATCATATCGCTTCCCGGTAAAGTCAACACCGGTCATTCCCTCGTTTAAGGTCAGAACCCGCATGGCATCTGTAAGCTGAATTTCTCCACCCGCTCCCGGCGGGGTGCTCTCGATTATGTCAAAGATGGACGGGGGTAACACGCACCTCCCAAGAATTGAATATAACGAAAAGATACGGTCGGGGGACGGCTTTTCCACCATATCGCTGACCGCATATATATTATCCCTGAGATTTTCTACCTTTAGTGAGCTGTAACGCACAATCTGCTCCGGGGTAACCTTTTTGATTCCCACAACTCCAAGTCCGAATTCCTCATAAGCACGACAGAGTTGACCGCAGGCGGGATCATCCCCGATTATCACATCATCCCCGTAAAGCACCGCAAACGGTTCATCACCGACAAAGGAGCGAGCGCAGCTCACAGCATGTCCCAAACCTTTTGTTTCCTTTTGGCGTATAAAATATATGTTAGCCAGATTGGTAATGGCATTGAGCTGATTTAGTGTTTCCTGCCTGCCCGATGCCGCAAGACGCTGTTCCAGCTCAATCACATGGTCAAAATGATCCTCAATAATCGATTTCCCGCGGTTTGTTATTATCAATATATCCTCAATGCCCGAGCGCACCGCTTCCTCAACAATGTATTGGATGGCCGGCTTATCGACAATCGGAAGCATTTCCTTGGGCATGGCCTTGCTTAACGGAAG
>JAQUHC010000148.1 GCA_028683785.1 Oscillospiraceae bacterium | reverse complement strand
CTGCATCCGGAAATTCTCGCCGAAAAGCAGCACTTGCAAATACCTTTTGAGCGGTGCCCGACGATTCCACACCGCGGTTAATCAGCAGTACATTATCCGCATTTATGCGTACAAACTCCAGGTCATGGGATACGAGAATAATAACCATATCCAATTTTGCTTTTAAATCCAGTATTAATCTGTAAAAGATCTGCATACCCGCCCGGTCGATGCCGGAAACAGGCTCGTCCAGAACAAGCAGGTCGGGTTTGGGCAATGTTGCCGTAGCAAGCAAAACGCGTTGCAGCTCTCCGCCCGAAAGCTGACCCAGCTTTTTATCCAGAAGCCCGGCGGCATTAAACTTATTCAAATGTTCCCTGATATATTTTACGGTTTTGGGACGGCGGGGGAGAAACACCGGATATTTTGTTATCAGTGAAGCCATCATATCGTAAACCGTTGAGGGAGAGCCGCCGTCCACCTTTAATGATTGCGGTACATATCCTATCCGCAAACCCTCTACCGGAGCACCGTCATGTCCGCTGAATTCTACGCTGCCGGTATGAGATAACTCCCCCAATATGGCCTTAAGAAGGGTGGATTTACCTGCTCCGTTGCGCCCGATTACTGCGGTAAGCTCTCCGCAATGGGCATGCATATTAATGTCACGTATCAAAACATTGTCACCAATTGTAACCGTAATATGCTTGATTTTAAGGCAATGAAGCCCGCATGCAGCCATAAACATCCTGCCTTTCAGAAGTCTTTGTCTGTCGACGGTTTTTTAAGCCGCCGCTTTTTTTATCTCGTTCAAATTTCTTTTCATAGCATCAATCCAAGCATCGGAATCGTTGTTATCGCCCGTAACAGCGGTATCAATTTTTAAAATTTTGCTGAGCTCCGCGCCATTTGCCACCGAATTATATTCGGCATCATACTGGTTGTCATAAATAAGAAGAATCTTTCCGGCATCATCGGCCACACGGGTTGCATTTGCAAGGTCGGCAGCCGAAATACCCGCCCCCTCACCCGATGATAAAGATACAAGCGGCACAAGCCCCAAATCCTTCGCAATATATTCCAGCGAACCGTGAAAAATGATGCAATATTTAGTGAACAAATTGTCGGCAGCCTTTAAAAGCTCCGACCTGATTTCCTTTATTTGACCGATATATTTTTCGGCATTGGCTTTGTATTCATCTGCGTAATCAGGGTCGATACCGATAAGCCCATCCCGTATATTCTCAATCTGTTTAATATAATTTGTGGGGGATGTCCAGATATGCTGATTATATTCCTCTGATTCTTCTTGCTCCTCCTCATGACGGTGTGAATTTCCGCCCTTTATCAGTTCAATCCCTTTTGAAGTGTCCAAAATATTTAAATCGGGATGGTTTTCATTAATATTTCCAAGAAAGCTCTCGGCGCCTGCTCCGTTAATAATAAGGATATCGGCTTTATTAAGCGATATCATGTTATCGGGGGTGAGTTGATAATCGTGAAGGCAACCGGTTTGGGCGGGTGTAAGATTAATGACCTTAACTCCCTCAACACCGTCGGCCACACGCAGGGCAGCGGTATAAACAGGGTAAAATGACGCAACTATATTAATACGCTCATTGTCTTGATCATTTCCCTTAAATAAAACAATGGTTATTAATAATGCTGAAATAACAATAAACGCCATAACAATGCCTATTATTTTTGCACCGTTCATCGCCATACTCCGCTTTCTTATTGAGAATGAGTTGCAATAACAAGTATACACCGCTTGACATTATTGTCAAGCAATATTTAGCATAATATGGAAGCGCAGATGAGCAAAACCTATAATATACAAGAAAAGAACTTGTATACAAATTCGCGTTGACATAATCAGGGATATATAGTATTATATAGCCATTAACATAAAGCAAAGTGTTGTTAGCAAACAACAATTTCCCTAGTATAACATATAGTGGAGGCAAATATAGGATGACTGGTGTCAGTAACCCATATGCTGTCAGAGGTGCAACAATCACAGGATATTTTTATCTAAATGTTTCTACCATCAACAGGGGCTCAAGAACCACCGCCCAATGGGCTACCGCAATAACACAAGCAGTAAATCAAAACCCCGAGGGCATTTTAGCAAGATTTAACGGTCATACGATTGTCATCATGGGTTCTTCTTATGGGCAAACGGCAAGCACTTACAGTTTAAATGAAAACACTTTAGAGACAACGCCAAAAGAAAACACAGAACCTGCACTTGATTGGGTATTACTAACACAAGAAAATCAATATCTATATTCTGGGGAATATGATGATATTCTGGGGAATATGATGATATTCTCGAATCAAATATTAAGCAATCCCAAGATTTTAAAGATGCATCATATCAACCGTTGGCCAAAAATGCAAGTATTGACGGTCGTTTTATAGTTTGTGATCCTGCCAATGGGAATCACGTTCCTCTAACAAGTTCATGGGCATATGGTATATATGGCGGTATAGACGATATTCTATACATTCAATGTATCAATTAGTAATGATTTTTTTAGGATGCTTCTGTAAACTTGGTTTGGTAAGCAAAAGGGATTAAGTTTGGAATCATCATCTCGCAATGGTTAGAATTTTCTTACACAAGAAAGGACTATGCTTTATGAAGAAAATATATTTTCACAAGATACTCTGCATTATGGTTGTTGTAATGTGTCTATCTCTCTTAATGTCTTGTTCTGCCGAGATCGGAGAGATGACTGAAACGGAAACGGAACTGGAGACCGTTTTTACAGACGGTATGGGCTTGTTTGCCGTTATCTCTACAGGGAGCGCGCAGTTCAGTGCAGAAAACGATGTGGAAGTTGATGGTGTTATGTACCATAAGGTGACAGACACGCGCTTTCCCTCCTATCAAGTGATGCGTAAAGCATTGCTGAAGTATTTTACCGAAGAATGTACTGATAAAATTATGGAGCAATCACTGTATCGTGATATTGAAGGAAAACTAATGGTAGAGGGGGAAGGGAAAGGCGATAACCGTGTCTGGTCAAAAGCAAAACTGGTGGAGTATGATAAAGGAAAAAACACCGCGTGGTTTGAAGTGACCACGCCAAACTCTACCGAGAGATACAATGCGGAATTTGCTGTCACTGAAGAAAGGTATTACATCAAAGCTGTCACAGATACAAAAAACCAATCTGCTCTATATAATTGAAGTATTAAGCGAACTTTCTCTGCAGCAGAGACTGCGTGATATCAAAAGGATCCCGTTCAGTACCCCGTAGCTTGCTGTGGGGTATTGAACGGGATACCAACGCATGCCATATATAACCAATATAATCAATAAATAACCCTTGACATTTTTCAGTTTCTTTAATATAATTTTTTACATTCCGTTAGATTAATAAAAGTTGGACGTTTAGCTCAGCTGGTAGAGCATTCGCTTGACGTGCGAAGGGTCAGCGGTTCAAGTCCGTTAACGTCCACCATTATAATCCACTGAAAACGGCTTATGTGCTGGATTTTCGGTGGATTTTTTCGTAAGTTTTGCAATAATATTGTCTCAACCGCCCGCATATCTGTTATAATATAATCAATCAATCAATCAAACCAAATAAGAGGATGATAAAAATGTCCGGACAAAAGCGTGTAGCCGCAATTCATGATATTTCATGCTTCGGTCGGTGTTCACTGACCGTTGCGTTGCCCATTCTTTCGGCTGCGGGGATTGAAACCAGTGTTATTCCGACAGCGGTATTGTCCACTCATACAGGCGGATTTGAGGGATTTACATATCGGGATCTGACTCAGGATATCCGCCCGATATCAAAGCACTGGCAATCGCTTGGGCTTGAATTTGATGCCCTTTATTCCGGATTTCTCGGGTCGTTTGAACAGCTTGAAATCGTATCCGCATTGTTCGATGATTTCAAAAAAAACGACAATATTATTTTTGTTGACCCGGTAATGGCAGACAACGGAAAACTGTACTCTGTATTTCCTCCCGAATTTCCGGATGGTATGGCAAAGCTGTGCAGGAAGGCAGATATTATTCTGCCGAATATGACCGAAGCGGCATTTTTGCTTGGACAAACCTATAAGCCCGGTCCGTATACCCCGGATTATATTGAAGCTGTTTTAAAAGAACTAAGCAATTTAGGACCGAAAATGGTGGTACTGACCGGGGTTTGCACCGAAAATCATCAGCTTGGCGCGGCGGTTTATGACAGCAGAACCGGGAGTATCGGCTATGAATTTTCGCCGTTGGTTGATGGGTTTTATCACGGTACCGGGGATGTTTTCGCCAGCGCTCTTTTAGCAGCTTTGCTAAACGATTTTGACCTTTTGCAATCTGCCCGGGTTGCGGTCGATTTCACGGTGGAGAGCATAAAAAGAACCAAAGAAGCCGGAACCGATGTCCGCTTTGGGGTGGATTTCGAGAATAGCATACCAAATCTGATAAAAGCACTGAACAAGTCATAATGACCGTATTATCTCTAAGCTTAGAGCTTAGAGGGGCTGTGTAAGCCGGTCGGCTCTTATACTTGCAATTATATGCTATTGCAAGTATAATAAAATGGTTTGTTATTACAATTATTCTAATTGTTTTTCAGTATAAGGAGGATGCACTAATGGTAAGAGCTATTGTCGGTGCCAACTGGGGCGACGAGGGCAAGGGGAAAATAACCGATGTTCTGGCTGCGGAATCCGATGTGGTTATTCGCTTTCAGGGGGGAAGCAATGCAGGGCACACAATTATTAATAGGTTTGGGAAATTCGCTTTACATCAGTTGCCATCAGGTGTATTTTATGAACATACCATCAATATAATAGGCAAC
>JAQUHC010000147.1 GCA_028683785.1 Oscillospiraceae bacterium | reverse complement strand
TAAACCATGGGAACGCAGGTGTCATCATAATACATATTTGGATTTATCAGATTAATATCATTAAACAACATACTTGCGGTGGAATAATTCTCTCTCCTCTTATTTTTGATAAGGGAATAATCGGTTCCGTCGAGTATGGTGTGGGTCAGCTTAGACATAAGTTTTATATCCGATTCATCAATGCGTTTCTCGTTTTTCATGCGGCTCTCATATGTTTTGCCTTCACAGCCGTATTCGATTCGTTTGAGTAAAAAATCGGAAGTGTCGGAGGAGTAGTCCGAATTATATTCATCCGAATATTTATCCGCATTGTTCCCAATTACATAGGCTCCGTCCGGAACCCCCATAAATTTACGCGCCGAGTATATATTCATGGCGCCCTCTATCGGCTTTGAAAAAAATGCCTGTGAATTATCAATTATCACCTTTTTGAAGCGGGATGCAATTTCCTTTATCCTGTCGTTGCCGAAAATCCCATAGTAATTCACGATTACCATGCAGGATTCGGGTTCAATGCTGTCAATTTTCGGTGAAAAGTCGGGATTGATATAATAATATATTATGTTGATATTCTTCTTTTTAAGAAAATTACCCACGGTTTCGCATTGATAATACGGCAAATATACGGTATGGCAGCCAAGGCAGCGGGCAGCGTGATAAATCCCAGCCCGACCGGAATTCAACCGCGCGATATGATCCCCGGTATAGTATTCATTCCCGCGCGGAAACTGCATTTCGATAAAGCTGCCGATTTCCATTACTCTGCTCTCCTTACCGCCTGTTCAACATAATCCCAGTCGAATCCGCAATTAAATATATAATCAATTACCGACATATTGGGTAAAAACTCTTTCCAGAGCTGAGGGTATTCAATGGGGCGGTAATCTGTATATTGAAGCTTAACCCCCCGCTCTGAAAAATGCTCATCTATCTGATATGCCCTTGCACCGTTACCGGACAGGTATTCGTCGGCGTCCAGCCTTGTGCATAGTTCGATCACCCGCTCCTCGCGGAATGTTTGTATTTCCATCTCTGAGCTGCGGAAAATCCGAGGCTGAATATGAAATCCGTCACAGATAAAACGGTTTATTTCAATATTCAGGTCTGCAATATTGGTGTAGCTGCCCATTAATACATCTTTGAACTTCGGGAATATTTCCTTATAATAAGCGGCTTTTGCGTAGTTCATTTCAATGGTTCTTAAGTGCTTTTCCTTCCACTTTAGCTCGTCCTTGGTTCGAACCGTGTTGATCTTATCGCCAAATCGGTATTCAACGGGGATTTTAAGCCTTAATTCGCCCTGTGGTGTTTTTATGACATTGAAATTGTGAGCCGCTTCATTAGAATACTGGGCATCGTCCAGATAAATAAACTCATCGGAATGTGCCATTTTATAATAAAAACCAAGCCATGGTATATAATCCGGCTGGTGGATGGAAACAACCATATTTGAACTCACTTTCATAGATTACTTCTTTATTGATACAGGTTCCAACTCCGCTGAAGCAGTCTGATTGGTATCTTGAAAAGTAAAAACCATTTCTGAACGCTCTTCAATTAAAGATTTACGGACATACATGCCGTAGTTAACGCTTTTTCTTTGTAAAAGACCTTTAAAGGTAAAAATAATAATTTTAACATCCATAAAAAAGGAAATGTTTTTTGTATAATCCACTTCATATTGAAACTGCTCTTCCCATGTGGGTTGGATGTTATCATACAAAACTTCCGGAGGTGTCAAGCCGCCCCTGATACTGTGCCTTTGGCGCTCATACTCGGTGTAATACGGCTGATACTCGACAAGTAGCGATCTTGGCCCAACAATTGACAGATCACCTTTAAGAATATTGAACAGCTCGGGAAGCTCATCCAAACTGGTCGACCGCAGGAATAAGCCGAACTTTGTCAACCGTTCTTGGTCAGGCAACAGGCTGCCGTTTGCATCCCGCTTATCCGTCATGGTTCTGAATTTATAAATGGTAAATATCTTCTCATTCCTGCCAAGCCTTTTTTGCCGGAACAAAATCGGCGAACCGAGCTTGATTCTCACCAGTAAAAACAGCACGAGAATTACCGGTGAAAACACGATGATTGCCACAAAGGAACAAAAGATATCCATCATTCGCTTTAAGTATTTTCTATACATTATTTAATCTCCCTCACGAGAGCAAATGCTTCCGCCGCCATTGTCTGAACCGTAGAGCCCCTGTATCTTGCAAGTGCTTCAATCGCTCCAAGAGAACGGGGATTTGGGAACTCGCCCAGCTGTGACGCATATATCTTCATGGCTTCCAGCTTTTTATCTAAAAATGATCCGATATCAGAATACACATTGGGAATAAACTCATTTTGCACATTCGGCAAATTCCATCCGGTTTCGGACAGCGTTTCATATGTATAAATGCGCCTCACCTTATGGTTGCCATTGGGCCGGAGCGCCACCATCGCGGCATCGGTGACGATTTGGTGATCCTTTTGCATGTCGCCGATGTGCGGGATATAAACCTCGTCCGGCTTGACTTCCTCCACAACGGCAAGAATACTATTGTTGATTTCATATCTTTTTGCCGTTTCCAACATGACCGCGGGAAACTCAAGGAAAAAGGTTTTTTTAACGCCAAGGAACTTATGGCATTCCAGTGTTTCCTGTCTTATCCGACGGAAAACATCTTCACTAAATACCGGTTCAGCCGCCCTTGTCACGATGCAAACCGACACATCCTCATGATTTGCAATTGCTTTTATCATTGTCCCGCCTACGCCGAGAATTTCATCGTCCGCATGGGGAGCGATTACTAAAATACTCATCTTAACCACCTAACTTATGGACTGGTATTCCGACATAGGTACCCTGTTCTGTAATATCCCTTATGATGACCGCTCCGACGCCCACAACGCAATCGCCGCAAATATTAATATCGTTCATCACGGTCGCGCCGATGCCGATGTGCGTACCCTCACCGATTTGAACCATGCCCCCGATTGCCGTGTTGGGCGATAAGTGGACATAATCCAAAACAGTACAATCATGCTCGACAATGGCACCGGAATTGATGATACAGTGCCGGCCGACCACGGCGGAAGAGTTGATAACCGCGTTTGCCATGATAACGGTACCTTCACCAATTTTTGCACCCAATGCTATGCTGGCAGTCGGATGGACGGCGGTATACCAGCTTACTTTATAATTGCTGTCGATCTTTTTTCGGACCTCGTTCGACCCAATCCCGATGACAAAAGAATACGCTTCGCAATACTGCTCAAGATCGAAAATTCTTCCCAAAATGGGAAAGTCTAAAATTTGAGTGCCCGCCGCTATATGGTCATCCAGAAATCCGGCAACCTGTCCGCCGCTTTTAATAATGATATCGGCGATCACCTTTGCGTGACCGCCAGCCCCCAAAATAATAACCGGTTTCAGCATTGACATTCTCCTTTACCATGCGCTCATATCCCATTGTGTTCGTATGATAACCCCGTTACGCCCAAAGCCGCAGGATGCCTGCGCATACCCTTTCCAGATCCCCGTCGGTCATATTTGTATCCGACGGCAGACAAACGCCGTTTTCAAAAATATTCTGAGCCACTCCGCCGTTGTCAATATAGTCATATTCCGCAAATGCAGGCTGTAGGTGCATAGGCTTCCAGATCGGGCGGCTTTCAACATCATCTTCCTCAAGGGCGTTAATAAGCATTTCGGGTGTAATCTTGCCCGAAAGCGTCAACGCTGTGAGCCAGCAGTTTGATCTCACCCATTCATGCATCGGCATAAGATGCAAGCCATCCAAATCGCCTATATGCTCCTGATAATAATTGTATATGTACCTCTTCTTCTCTACCCTGTCATCCAAAACCTTTAGCTGTCCTCTGCCGATTCCGGCGACTATATTGCTCATTCTGTAATTATAGCCGATTTCACTGTGTTGATAGTGCCTTGCCGGGTCACGCGACTGGGTTGCCCAGAAGCGAGCCTTCTTGGCCTCTGCTTCCGCATTATCACCGTTTAAAAGCAACATCCCCCCGCCGCTGGTCGTGATAATCTTGTTGCCGTTAAAACTTATGATGCCAAGATGCCCAAAGGTACCTGTATATCTACCTTTATAGGTAGTACCTAAGCTCTCGGCGGCATCTTCAATCAGAGGAATGCAGTGTCTGTTGCATATTTCGAGTATCTTGTCTAAATCGGCAGCCATGCCATAAAGGTGAACAACGATAACAGCTTTTGCATTCGGATATTTTTCAAATGCTCGTTCAAGAGCATCGGGAGACATATTCCATGTTTCTTCATCACTGTCAATGAATACAGGTGTCGCATTTTGGTAGGTTATCGGGTTGGCCGAAGCAGAAAATGTCAGTGACTGGCAAAAAACAATGTCACCTTTCCCGACACCTACTGTCTTTAATGCAAGGTGTATTGCGGCTGTTCCGGTAGTCAATGCAACTCCTGCTTTTGCACCCAGCTTTTGTGCCATTCCCTTTTCAAATTCATCGACATTTTTTCCTAATGGAGCAATCCAGTTTGTCTCGAATGCTTCATTTATGTATTCTTGTTCATAACCCTGCTCACTCATATGTGGCGATGCCAAATATATGTGTTTCTTTAATTTACCAATCATTAAGTCACCTTTTTTTGGAACTATTCAAAAGTAATATTATTTGATTTAGTATAGCAATTCTTAATCACATTCACCCGTTACTTGGTGCCGAATATTCTGTCCCCCGCGTCTCCGAGACCGGGAACTATATAACCGTGTTCGTTCAAATGGCTGTCAAGGGCGGCACAAAACACCTGAACATCGGGAT
>JAQUHC010000146.1 GCA_028683785.1 Oscillospiraceae bacterium | reverse complement strand
AAAGACCTCCCTTTCATCAAAGCCCGCCGTTTTAACGATTTCGAAAGCATGTCTTCATCCAAATCAGGCAATAAATTCAGCACAGCCATCATTTTCCCTGCCCGGCGGCGTTCCCAGTCCGCAACCAACCGGGAGATCTGCATTACCGCAGGACCGGACAAGCCGTATTCGGTAAATAACACCTCACCTTCTTCTATTGCTAACCGATTGCCGTCAAGCTCGAATGCAATTGATGCTTCCACCCTGATTCCCTTGACCGCTTTTATAAACTTTGTATCGGTGCACACCTGTACAATAGAGGGAAAAAATGGGGTGAGATGATGCCCGATATCGGTTAAAAGGGAGTAGGATTCTGCCGACCCTCCAAGTGAGGGAGAGGCTGCTCCTCCGGTGCAAACTAAAACCCGCTGTGCACCTATCTCTCCGTTTGATGTTTTTATAAGAAAACCGTCATCCGTCTTTTTTATATGTGTTACAACCGTATCAAGGATATTGTGAACCCCCAAGGCCTCGGATTCCATCCTTAGGCAGTCCAGCACCGCTCCCGCCTGTAATGAAAGGGGATATATTCTGCCATCCTCCCGCTGTGTACATTCAACCCCGATTGATGTGAAAAAGCTGCACACATCATCGGGGCTAAATTTTTCGAGGGAGGGAATAACAAACTCGGGACGGGCGCCATGATAGCGCTCAACCACCGCGCCCTTGTTGCTGATGTTGCAGGTTCCGTTTCCGGTAGCCAGCAGCTTTCTGCCCACACGCGGGGCTTTTTCAATCAACGCGACCGAAAACCTTCCGCCGGCAATCCGAGCAGCTAAAACAGAAGCTGCAAGCCCCGATGCTCCCCCGCCTATTACGGCAATATCATATGAGAATGCGGCTTCTGCCAATATGATTTCCCCCTTTGTTGTCCGAACCGTGGCTCAGTCTGCAATTCTTCATTGTGAAATTATACCGCACATGGCAACACATTACAACGGAAATAAGATTATTTTAAATCTTTTCTTCCATAATTTAAATATATACAGTATAATATATACATTATTTTATGAGGGTGATCTTTTTTGATTTGGTATAGCAGTCCGCAGGAGCGGGTTTTAAAAGAACTGAACGCCGATTACAATCTGGGGTTGACCGAAAAAGAGGCTTATGAGCGTCTGCTAACCTACGGATACAATAAGCTTAACGAAAAGCCTCCGCGAAGCTTTCTACGCCGTTTTATTGATCAGATGAAAGATGTAATGATTATCATTCTTATGATAGCGGCGGCAATATCGCTGGGTGTAAGTATATACAATGCAACATTGGGCGACCAACAGCCCGAATGGATCGAACCTATTGTCATAATGGTAATCGTAATTATCAACGGAATTCTGGGCGTTGTTCAGGAAAGCAGGGCGGAAGCAGCACTTGAAGCCTTAAAGAATATGTCGGCTCCCTCCGCGCGTGTCCTACGTGATGGGGTACTGAAAACAATAAAATCCACCGAACTGGTACCCGGCGATATTGTTGAGATAGAGGCGGGAGATATGGTTCCTGCCGATTGCCGTCTTATCAGCTCAGCCAGCCTTAGATGCGACGAATCTGCCCTGACAGGCGAATCATTACCAACCGAAAAAGATGAGTCGGCAACCGTATCCGATATTTCACCTCTGGGTGATCGCTTAAATATGGTATATTCAGGCTGTGCGGTATCTTACGGTCATGCAAGAGCGGTTGTTGTCGAAACCGGAATGAATACCGAGATGGGTAAAATCGCCGCCATGCTTGAAAATGAGGGTGAGGGGCAAACACCTCTTCAGAAAAAACTGGGCCAGATGGGGAAAATTCTCGGCTTTCTTGCTATTGGAATATGCGGTCTGATTTTCATTGTAGGGATTTTCAGCGGTATGCAGGTACTGGAGATGTTCATGGTAGCCATCTCTCTGGCAGTTGCGGCAATCCCGGAGGGGCTTCCGGCAATAGTAACCATCGTTTTGGCAATCGGTGTACAACGCCTTGTCGCCAAGAACGCCATTGTTCGCCGCTTACCTGCGGTTGAAACCTTGGGAAGTGCTTCTGTTATTTGCTCCGATAAAACCGGTACCCTTACCCAGAACCGTATGACTCTTGTAAGGGTTTACAACGGGAAAAATGTTATACCTCTGGAAGATTCCATACCCGAAAGCGCAATCGCACTTATTCGTCTTGCCACCCTTTGTACCGATGGTTCTGTAAGAACAGAAGACGGGGTACCAAAGCATATAGGCGATCCGACCGAAACCGCTATTGTGGCGGCAGCACTGAAGTATGGGATTTCCAAAGAAGATCTTGCCGCCGAGCATCCGCGGGTTGGTGAAATACCGTTTGATTCCGAGCGCAAGCTTATGACCACAATAAATATGATAGAAGACAAAAATGTTGTTATTGTTAAAGGCGCCCCCGATATATTATTTGACAGATGTATATGGGACAATGAAGAAAGCCGCAAATCCGCTGAACAAGCCAACGAGGATATGGGGCGCGATGCCCTTCGTATTCTTGCCGTAGGATATAAAACAATCGACAGCCTTCCGCTCGACCTTACCCCCGATGAACTGGAGAACAACCTTACATTCGGCGGGCTTGTAGGTATGATAGACCCGCCCCGTCCCGAGGTGATAACAGCCATAGACGAATGTGATTCCGCCGGAATCCGCACGGTTATGATTACCGGCGATCATATAATTACCGCTTCGGCAATTGCAAAGGAACTCGGTATACTTGAGGATGAAAGCCAAGCCATATCTGGCAAGCAACTTGAAGAAATGAGTGATGAGCAGCTGTTTGAAAATATCCGTCACTACCGGGTATATGCTTGGGTAACTCCGGCCGATAAAATCCGAATTATCAAGGCATGGCAGCAGGCGGGCGAAACGGTTGCAATGACAGGCGATGGCGTGAATGACGCACCTGCCCTTAAAGCTGCGGATATCGGTTGTGCCATGGGTATTACCGGTACTGATGTTGCCAAGGGCGCGGCAGACATGACCTTGACAGATGACAATTTCGCGACCATTGTGACCGCGGTAAAAGAAGGGCGGGGCATATATGACAACATCCGCAAAGCCGTGCATTTTCTTTTATCCTGCAATCTCGGTGAGATAATCACGGTATTTCTCTCCATGCTTTTCTGGAGAGAGTCTCCTCTTATGCCGATTCAGCTTTTATGGGTTAATCTGGTGACAGACAGTATGCCCGCAATAGCATTGGGTATGGAGCCGGTTGAATACGATGTAATGAACCGCCGTCCCCGTTCAAAAAGCGAAAACATCTTTTCAAACGGACTGGGGATAAGGGTATTATTACAGGGTACTCTTATAGGGTTGCTCACACTGGCAGCTTATTTTATCGGCTCGCGAATTCTGATACCACAGGGGGCAGAGCCCAATCTTGCTTTGGGCGAGAGCATGGCATTTGCAACCCTTGCTTTATCTCAGCTTGTACACGCTTTTAATGCGCGCTCCAATCATTCATTGTTCAAGGTCGGATTTCATACCAACAAGTATATGCTGGGTGCATTTGCCGCATCATCTTTGTTAATGGCAGTCGTGCTGATTTTTCCTCCTGTGCAGAATATTTTTAAGGTTATTCCGATGTCCTCGACACAATGGGGTATAACCGCAGCACTGTCGATTTCACCCCTGTTTATCGTAGAAATAGTAAAAGGAATACGACATTTGGTCATAAAGAAATAATTAATCGGTTATTTTTACCGGGAATGCAGAAAAGGACGGCTATAATAATGGATAAAGAAAATGCAAAGGGAACCAATGAAAACCCGAAGACAAAGAGCTCATGGTTTACAACAACCAATTGTCTCAACGGATTACTTTTAGCATCGGTTATTCAGCTTACATTGGGCATACTGTTATATCTTATCGGAACAGTCTCGTTTATGGTTCTTTTGATTGAAGGAGCTATCGCCCTGGTGCTGGCGTTTCTATCGAATTATAAGGGCTATTCCAGCCGCTTGTGGAAGATTTTGCTCCGCATTCTTTTTTCGGTTTATTTATTTGCATCCCTTGCCGCCGGCATTGCCATGATTATTTTTATTTTTGTTTTCATCAGAGGTTATAAAGACCCTGATTTGAATTTAATAATATTGGACAACATATGGCTTACACTGGCGCTTATCGTTATCCCCCCGCTTTTGTTTCTCCAACCCGCCCTTTCTGTAATGGCTAAATACCGCAAACGCTACGATCTTGTACTTGTGCGAATTGCAGCCATCACGGTATTCATCCTTTCGGTTATTCTCTGTGTCTTTATTCTTAACCATGAAGCAGCTTTCGGCAATATTCTCAGCACTTCGGTAACCTACACCCCCGTGATCTTCGGTCACCAGATGAATATAAATATTGCCATTGATAATATCTTTACCCGAATTCTTTTCTGTCTTTGCAGCGGGGCATTTGTTGTTTTTGCATTTAAATTAAAACATATCAATAGTAAATCTCTTGAGAAATCAAAACAGCCATGATTTATATGATTATATTGTAATGCAGGTATAAAACAAGCAGGGGGCTGACGAACAATGGGGAAATGTTCGCCAGCCCTAAAATTATGCATTTATGAAGAGGACTCCGGCATAAACGGTGTAAATTGTTGAAAACCGATTTTAAAATGTAGGGAACGGTCTTGCGTTCCCATGTTCGATTTTTATACCTATAATCATAATAGAAAATTCAAAATGTAGGGGAGGATTCCATATCCTCCCGAATGATTTGCACCGGTATTTAACCGAACAATGAAAAAATAAGCAATATGTTGTCATGCAAACCATTTTCACACAATCGTTATTGCTGAACGGGCGGATAT
>JAQUHC010000145.1 GCA_028683785.1 Oscillospiraceae bacterium | reverse complement strand
CAATAATTCTATCCGGGTTATTCGGGCGCACACGCAGGTGCGCCCCTACGCAATCACATAAATATTTGTCGAAAAAATGTATAATTTAAGGGCTGACGCACAAATCAGCCTCGAAAACAAGTAGGGGCGGATTCCATATCCGCCCGTTTCTGCGGATTCCATATCCGCCCGTTTTCGTCGGTTCAATCCATCTCTTTATAATTTCCGATAAACGAAAATGACGGCAGCTCCTCGGACAGGGCACACAGCAGGTCTATTGTCGCAGGGTTGCCGAAATTCCCCTCAAAATCAATATAAAACAGATATTCAAAGCCGCCGCTTCGTTGAGGGCGGCTTTCCAATTTAGTAAGGTTGAGCCCCGCCATGGCAAAGCGGGATAATATTCGGTAAAGCGACCCGGTCACATGGGGCAGGGCAAAAATCAGGCTGATTTTATTTGCATCATCCGATATCACCAAATCCCGGGAAATAACAATAAAACGGGTATTGTTGTTGTCTATCGATTGTATGTTTTCCTCAATTATCTGTAAGCCGTATATCCCCGCCGCCGCAGATGACGCTATGGCGGATATAGAAGCATCGCCGCTTTCCGCGACCATACGCGCCGCCGCCGCCGTATTTATGAAAGGGCGGGGTTCAAGGTGGTGCCGGGCGATAAAATCTCCGCACTGTGCCAGCCCCTGAGGATGGGAATATACCGCCTTAAGATTTTGAAGGTCGGTGCCCGGCAGACCCAGTAAACAGTGATTAATCGGCAGTTCAACCGCCGCGGCTATTGTAAATCGGTACTTCATAACAAGGTCATATACCTCGTTCACCGACCCGGCCGATGAGTTTTCAACCGGAAGTATGCCGTAATCGGCTTGCTCATCCCTGACTGCAGAAAAAACATCTTCAAAGGTTTCATAAAACCGCGGTCTTGTGCCGGGGAAAATCTTGTTGGCCGCTTCGTCCGAATACGCGCCGGGTATGCCCTGGCAGGCAATCCGCACCCTATCGGACGGAATTAATCGGCGTTTCGCTTGATCTATGCTGTTTCTCAGCTCGGCACCGGCCGCCAAAACCTGATGCTGCAAAGCTCTGGATGCATCCATCATGCTGGCGAATATAATCGCAGCGGCATTTCCGTATCCGTCACGATAATCATCACAGCTTCGCTTGACACGCTCGATTATTTCTTCCTCTCGCTTTTGATTTAATACCGCCATATTGTTGGCTGCCTTATACTCGGCAACACTTTGGGCGCAGTCCATCCGACGGCATATAAGCTGTATCAGCTCCGCGTCTATTGTATCTATCTCCCGCCGAATATCGGATAAATCCAATTCCTAGCCCCCCTTATTCTCGGTTTCCGCCAAATCCAACAAACCCAACGCCAAGGCGGCTTCAACCACCGGTAGTGCACGCGGAACAATACACGGGTCATGCCGTCCGCCTATCGATATCTCCGCCGGCTTCCCTTCGATAAGGTCGATGGTTTTCTGGGGCCTTGGTATTGACGGAGTGGGCTTTATAGCAACCCGAACAATTAAGGGCATCCCGCTGGTTATGCCCCCCAAGATCCCGCCATTATTATTTGACAGGGTGATAACATTGCCGTCCTTGTCATAATCATAAGGGTCGTTTGCCGTGCTGCCTGTCATTGATGCAAACCCAAAGCCCGCTCCGAACTCAACCCCTTTTACCGCAGGAATTCCGAAAAGCAGCGCCGCGAGCCTGTTTTCAACTCCATCAAACATGGGGGAACCCAAGCCGGCGGGAAGCCCTACCGCCGCTGCCTCAACAATGCCGCCTACGCTGTCCTTATCTGCTTGAGCGGCTTTTATCTGTTCACGCATCAAATCCTCTGCTGCTTTATCGATAAGTGAAAACGACCTTGCCGCAAGCTGCTCTAAAAGCTGTCCATTCACATTCACCGGGTCAAATTCCTTATCACGAACCCCGTGTATTTCAAGGATATGCCCGCCGATGTGCACCCCTCGCCTGCGCAGTATCTGTCTGCATACCGCTCCGGCAAACACCAGCGGCGCGGTCAATCTTCCGCTGAAATGCCCGCCGCCGCGTATATCGTTAAAACCGTCATACCGCACATGACCGGTATAGTCGGCATGACCGGGGCGGGGCATTCGTGCGATATCATCATAATCCCCCGAACGGGTGTTATGGTTGACAATCATTATTGCAAGCGGGGCACCGGTGGTTCGTCCATCAAGCATTCCCGACAGTATTTCGGGTAGATCCTCCTCCGAACGGGGGGTCGCGATTTTATCCCGCCCGGGCGCCCGCCTTGCCAGCTGTATAAGAACCTCATCCATATCAATCTTTTCACCCGCGGGCAGTCCCTCAACCACACATCCGATTGCCTTTCCGTGGCTCTCTCCGAATATGGTACATCTCATCCTGTTACCTATTCCGGACGACATCAGCAACACCTCCGCATTTTTTATATATATCAAAGAAATCAGGCCAGCTTTTTGCAACGCATTCCGCATCCTCAATAATAATGGGATTATCACAGCCCAGCGCGGCAGCCGCCATGCTCATTACAATTCTATGGTCATTGAAGGAGGGCAGAGCAACCCCACCGAAAAATCGGTCAACCCCCCTGATTTTAAGCCCGTCTCCGGTCTGCTCCGCGTGTCCCCCCAGCAGTTTAAGACAATGACTTACCGCTTCAAGGCGGTCGCTTTCCTTTAATCGCAGTCGGGATGCACCCGAAATGATTGTTTCCCCGTCTGCCAGCCCACCCAATACCGCTAATATCGGAACAAGGTCGGGTATCTGGGATGCATCGATCTCCGCTCCTCGCAAATCCCCCCGCCTGCATATAACGCCGTTATCGACGATTTGCACATCGGCACCAAAGCTTTTCATAACCTCCAAAATGATACGGTCTCCTTGAAGCGATTGCATGTTCACCCCATCAACAGCAATATCGCCGCCCAGCGCCCCCATTACAAGAAGAAATGCCGCCTGGGACCAGTCGCCCTCTACTTTATATTCAAACGGTCGGTAGGTTTGACCCCCTTTAATATGCCATCCGTTATCTACTCTTTGTATTATTATTCCTGTTTTATACAACGCGTCTATCGTTAAATCGATATATGATGCCGACTCAATCGGGGTTGTAAGCACAATATCGCTGTCCCCTTTGCACAGGGGGAGTGCAAACATCAGCCCTGAAATAAACTGGCTGGATATATCCCCGGGCAGCTCATACCTGCCCGCCCCAAGCCTGCCGCTGATTGTAAGCGGCAGACCGCTCACATTTGAAAGACTTACACCATGCTCGGGCAGGCATCTAGCGTAGACACCCAGCGGGCGCTTGGGCAATCTCCCCCTGCCTATGAAAGTGCATTCTATCCCCAACGCCGCAAAAACCGGTATAAGAAACCGCAGGGTTGAGCCGCTTTCAATGCAGTCTATAATCGGGTGTTCGTTCGGTCCGGCGGCTGATTTCTCAATTATTACGCATTCACCGTCGACTGCCGCCTTCACTCCGATCGCTTCAACCGCCCCCAAGGTTGCTCGCATGTCGTCAGACTGAATAACCCCGTCAATACTTCCGCCCCCTGCAAGCGAAGCGCAGATGATCGCGCGGTGGGCAATCGATTTTGAGGGGGGCGGCGTGGCATGGCCTGATATTATCGACCGGGATAACCTTATATCGCTCATGCGTTCGCCTCCCCCGCCTCATCCAAAAATACCGCTAAATCATCAACGGGGAGTGTATGAATAAAAGCGTGCCCGATATCCCGGAGCAGCACCAAATCTATGTTCGCTCCCGCCCGCTTTTTATCAAGGCGAATTCCGGACAGATAATCCTCCAAACAGGCGTTATCGTCGACAGGCAGTCCCCATCTTTTCAGCATTAATTCCAATCTTTTTGCCGTTCCCAAGGCGGTCAACCCCTGTTTTTCGGATGCGGCGGTTATTTTCAACATCCCTATTGCCACGGCAGAGCCGTGTGTAATGCCCGAATAATTATAGTGTTTTTCAAGTGCGTGACCCAGTGTATGCCCGAAATTGAGCAGCTTTCGCTCCCCTGCTTCATATTCATCCCGCTCAACTATTTGGCGTTTTATATCAATACAGCGTGAAATAATATTTTGTCGGCTGCCCGGGGACATTGCCTCGTCATCCAAAAGTATTTCAAAGAGTGAGGCATCCATTATTGCCGCGGTTTTAATAACCTCTGCCATACCGTCGGTAAATACCGCATCCGGCAGGGTGTCCAGCACACCAATATCTGCAACCACCCGAACCGGCTGCCTAAACGCGCCGACCAGGTTTTTACCCTGAGAGATATCCACCCCTGTTTTGCCCCCGACCGAGGAATCCACCTGTGCCAAAAGGGTTGTGGGAAGCTGGATAAAATCTATGCCCCGCAGCCATGTGGCGGCTGCAAATCCGGTCATGTCCCCCGTAACCCCGCCGCCCAAGGCGACGAGTAAATCCTCGCGGGTGAAATTCGCTTTAGCGAGGTGTGTGTATATTTCCGAAATGGTATCCAGCCGCTTGCTCTGCTCCCCTGCGGGAAACATGAATATTTCGGTTTCAAATCCCGCTCGGATAAAGGAAGCCGCAACCCTCTCGGAATATAAAGGAGCAACATTCGAATCGGTTACAATCAATGCCCTGTGTCCGCTGTTAACCTGCCGCGCCAGCTCGCCCGAACGCTCTAACAGCCCGCTGCCGACCAGGATATCATAAGGGCAGGCTGTTTTTACCGTTATCTGAGTCATTCATTCACACACTCCTTTTTTACCCGCCCTTCCCGCAAAACCTCGGTCAGGCGGCCGGGCTCTCCGTTTGCAACAGCCTCCCTGCAAACCTTGAGATTGCTTATC
>JAQUHC010000144.1 GCA_028683785.1 Oscillospiraceae bacterium | reverse complement strand
CCCGCCGTCACGCCTGCGGCGTCCACGGCTGGGCTCCGGGTGGAACTCGCTCGCTGGCGCTCGCTCGCCTTGCGCCTCGGGCTTTGCCCTCGGCGTGAAGATCGGCGGGGTTCTTCGCGGCGTTCTGCCGCGCTCTCTTGGCCGCCTGCGGCGGCTCCGCCCTGCGGGCTTCGGGTGGGGGCGCGCGCGGCTGTTAAATTGCTTAGGGCTTCCTTTTGGCGAATAACAACAGAATAGATGCGTGTTACTAAACGGGCAAAATATAGCCATTCATAATCGTCCTATGGTTCAACAAATCCTTCGCCCCAAATAAACTCACCATTTTCGATAGCCTCTATGCGCCCTGAAAGGACTTGATACAACATGATATGCGGAAAAGCATCTGGGTATGTGCTGTGTAGATATTCCATTCGTGCGGGCGTAAATGCCGGGTAATTTGACGATGTTGTCATTTGAAGAACTGCCATTGGGAGTCCCAATGGCTCCCTTCTTTCAGCTACTTCAGCGGGAATACGATTAGATACCGCCGTGATTAACTGTGAAGCTGCTTGTTGGCCAAGGGAATAATCAGGTTCAATTAAAAAATAATACTCAAACATCAATCCCTTTGCCAGAATGTCATTTGTGCATAATGCGAGGCGATTTGTTATGGCCTGCTTGATCATTGAGTAGTTAGTGATAGACCACGCTGCGTTGACATCGGCAATGAATGCCTCTGGTTCGCATTCTCCAAAAGAGGAATTGAGCGCTAATAGCGCGACAACCAGAATTGTACTATGGATATTTGTCTTCATTTAACTCACCTGCCCGCCCTTTCTTCTAGTCTGGTTTTTGTGGATGGAAGCAATACTATGCAATTTGTTGTTGCGATACCCTCGCCGGGCCATTCTTTTGAAACTCTCATGTTGGGGTGTTGAATTTCCCTGCCATAGGTATCCATGACGACAGACAAGGGTGCTCCCCCTGCAAGGGCGATACCAGCGGCATAGGAGTCTTTTGCATACTGATCATCCGTTGCCCCAACGGATTTGCTTACTAGTTGCCGGTATGCATTGGGACCATATTCGACCATCCAAGAAGGATAGCCCAATAGTTTTGCAAATGTTGCATAACCAATATTGTTGCGCTTGGCATAATCCGTTACATATGAACGAGAGGATCCCGGAATAACGAATCGGGCAGAGTCACCCGCCGAATCATCGGGAGTTTCCTCATGAGCGAGGCCATAAATGCCCTGCAACCGAGAATTGGGGGTTTCATAATCGAAATCCAAACCAAGACTAATTAAATCCGCCCAGCGCAATCTGTTAATAGAATTTTCGTATAAATTGGTATCTTTTATGATATCCCAATGCAATTCGGCAAGTGTTCGTGTAGGCAGATACGCTTCATAATCCACAATCCAGTTCGCGAGATAATCGATTTCCCTCTGAAAATCCACCGATATATCCGGCCCGCTCACAGGCAGCCACAATTGCGAAAGAAGCGGTTCCACCCCAGGAATAGTGGTGGAGAAGATGTATATTCCACCCTTGGTTGGATTGCGGAATGTCGCAACGGGTTGGCTTGAATCAAGTAAGGTGCCCGAATCAGTTGGGCCGGAATCAAGCGCCCATGTTACGCCGGGGAGGGTCTCCGGTATGACACGAAGGGTGACATCAAAGTCCACTGGATCACCTTCTGGCGTTGATGCCTTATTGAAGAGAATAGTGAGGGCCCGGCCCATTTTATTCTGGTCAGACTTTGCTGCCTCAGCGGGGTTGTCCACAACAAGATAAGAAACAGACTCGAGTGGATCGGAGCCGAAACCCATAGGAGATTTCTCCGCCAAACTGCTTTCTAGTTGAACCAGGAAGCCGATGGGCTCAATGATGCCATATGGAAAGAATTCATCTTCCCACGGGCGTTCTGCTGTGTAGATTGGGGTGTGGACATCGCCACCGGTGCCAATTATTGAATAGCTGCGCAGTCGATAATCAGAATATGAATCCATGCCTTGAGGGCGGAATGCCTCTAACCACATTAACTTGTAGACTACATTACTTGCGGTCGGAATCGTCCAGCGATATTGCAGGTCCTGAATGAATAGCTCGGAGTGATCCTCGGAGAGAAGCGATGCGGAATAATATTCATTGGTGGGCAAATCCTCAACCCAAGGCTCTTGACGGTGGTTCTCACGCGTCCAACGCTGCCCCCAAGTTAAACCCGACCAGTTGAGCAACGGCGGTAGATCCTCGGCCGTATAAGTCAAAAGCATTTCCGTGGTATACTCATTCGTTAGGGTTTCCCAACCAGCTTCGTAGCCGGAACCATCCCCCGTAAAAAACCATGCCCAATAATTAAAGTTATTACTGCAATATGATTCCGTATGCGAGTATGGCTCGAGATCGAACCAAATCCATGGGCCTGATGAACAGCTGTCAATGTGGCCTGTCGAATATGTCGTGGTACACCCATAGCCAGAGTAGCAGCTTGTATAAAAATAGTATATTGGAACAGATTCGCTCGGCTCAGCAAAGGAATAGTCCCAACCTTCATGACGAGTGTGGGAAGAACTCGTAGCCCAGTAGTCAACATCCTCATTGCCGGAGCAAAGATGGTTGGTAGGTGCCAAAGGCCAACCGGCGGGGTCAAATTGTTTGAAACAGTAATTATATGAGGAGTGGATGCAGTGGTAGATATAATTATCACTGGACCCAATTCCATCCCCTTCTGCAAAGGAGCAATACTCCCTGCCTAAATACCATTTGGGCGGATCGGAGGGCGGTAGAAAGGAATTGGTATATTCAGGATATCCTTCCTTTTGTCGGTATGTGGAAACCGCTTTGGCTTCCAAGTTATCTTGGTCTAAAAAGATGTAACCCCCGCCTCCAGTTGTACGGCGAAGGACTGCCGGATTTGGATTGTAGTACACGAAAGTTACTTCATTCGATTCGAGCATTGGAAGTCCCAATTCGTATTCTTCCAGGTTTGTAAGATGATCCCCATCGGGATCTTCATTGGCATCTGAGGGTTCGAGAGGGTTTAGCCCGAGGAGTATTTCAGTGCCATCCGGGATTCCATCCCCATCCGTGTCGGAAATGCCGGGATCGGTGCGATGAATGAAGATTTCCGCGCCATCGGACAGCCCGTCGCCATCGGAATCCAAGCGATTCGCCACAGCATAGAACCGGACCCGGGCATTGCTCGTTATGTTCGCGTCATCGTAAACGCCAACCCCGCCGGAAAGGGCAAGATTGGTCGTCAGGCATTCCCACTCGCTCTCTATGCCATTGAACGGCGGGGAAATGGGGGTCCAAAGGGTGTTGGTGCTGATGTTCGTCACGCCGTATTCATCAACCCATTCGTTTGTTGTTATCGTCGAGTTGTGCCAGACGGTGTAAGAGTAAACTTCCGCCGTATCCGCCCCATTCGTAACTGTAATGCGCATGGAACCATTGGTCAGGCGCTGAACCCCGGCAATGCCGAACTCGCTTGCGCCCAGGCTGCGCAAGACCATCCCGCTTGATTTAGTAGCCTTCGCGGTTAGGGTTTCCGCATAATCCACGATGCGGCTTTCCGTGTACAGGTAGGGCTCGACATCCTCGGAGGGGAGCAAGTCCAGTTGAAGAGTCACGCGGGCCGGGTCCGCATCCTCTGGCCACTCACGGGAAAACCGGTCGGCGGGGATGGTAGCAATCAGCTTGCCCTTGGCATTGAAAACAAGGGTTTCGCGCGTCTTGGGGTCCAGCGTCAGCGAGAGCGGATAAATCGCCACGCTGTTCTTGTCTTCGGCGAGAAGTTCATCCAGAAACTTCTCGTCGAAGTTCTCGGCGTCGAAAGGAACCACAGCCGGGAACATTGGCTGCACCCAAGAGAAGCCCGGCGGGGTCATGCGGTTGAACCGTCGGCGCTGGATTTCCGCGCCTTCCGCCAAGTCCTGAATGTCGAAAACCTCGTTTTCAATGAGCCCGGCGTATTGCTCGGCATCGACGGCGGCGGGCTTTTCGATCCGTGCCGAATCCGACGCAAGGGCGGCAAGGCATAGCACGGCGACGAGGGCGGCGATTCCGATCCCGACAGCGGGCTTTTGGTACATTTTCGGATTTATCATTGGGCATGCTCCTGTGGTGGTGGCATAGGCCCGGTGCCGCGCAAATTTGGAAAGAGGCGCGACACCAAGCTCATGCTCCAACAGAGGGACCGACAAGCCCCTTTCCCAGAACACAAGACAAGGAGCCGCGCCCAGGGTTGGGCGCGTCTCTCAAGTCTCGTTCCGGGAAATGAAAATTGTCGGTTTTCTGTTGGAACGACTCCCCGCTCGCGCGGGGAAGACTTCAAAACGCAAAATGAAAAGAACAAGTCCGAACACAAAGCATTTCGGAACTGCCGAATTTATCGCAGAAGCCGGGACGGTTGGCGAGAGAAAATATCGGGGCGGCGAAGAAGGCATTTTGCGGCCAAAGAGGCCGCCCCGCCCCCCCTAAGGGCATCCGGGGGGCGGCGGCGTGGCATTCGTAGGTAATACTTACGAAAGGCGGACGCATGGTTTTCCACACTATGGAAAAGTTTTCTCGGATTTTTCCACAGTATGGAAAATATTTTCGAGATTTTTCCACGCTATGGAAAATATTTGGCCGATTTTTCCACGCAATGGAAAAACTTTTTCCACAGTGTGGAAAACTCGGGTTTAGGGCTGTTTTCTGTGGGTTTCAGGCTGTTTTCCGGGGGCTGTGGAGCGAAGCGCGCGGCGCCCCATGTGAGCCGTAACGCGCGACCGACCGAGGGACCGTGAAAAACGGTGCCCGACGCAGGCGGGCAGCGCACTCAGCCGCGCCCGCTTCGGGTGCGGCGTAGTGAGCGGCCGTTTTTCTCGGTCACGAGGTCGGGGGTTTCTCGCGCG
>JAQUHC010000021.1 GCA_028683785.1 Oscillospiraceae bacterium | reverse complement strand
GTAATGGGGTGTTCTTCATCAGATTCACGATATAGCAAGTTTAGTATGTATAATAAACGGTTTTGAGTATTAGGCATTTATTCTATCTCCATATCGCAGCTATTTCAAACTTTTTTGACCGGACGTGCCATCCTTGCGCCTGTTTTAGCGCCGGTACCAAAATTAAAATAGGGCGCAAGCTCGGGTGTATATTCGAAGCCATAGAGTTTGGGGTCATAAGCATCCATTAATCCCCATAGAGTCCCAATTGCCTGGCCAAAATCATTCTCATCTTCAAACGGCGCACCATGAAAATACATCATGGTGCAGGGCGGCAACTCGATCACTTCACAGCTCTTTGGAATGGGTTTATTGTAATCAAGTGGTACTTCAACACCGGCAGCGGTATTTCCTGTTCCTTCTTTAATAAGATTTTGGGGCAGCGTTAGAAGAGCCGCCGTATCAAACTTTTCCGAAATACTGTTGAATAACCCTTCCCAATCACAGCCCATCTCTTCGCAAAAGGAAAAATATTCGGTTGCTTTCACTGAACGCAATAATATCAATTTTCTTGCGGGACGTTCCACTGCCGTGACTGTCATGGTTCTTTGAATAGGTTGCGTATCCATATGTTTTCCGCCTTTTTTCAATATATAGTAGGCCTCAATGGGATAATGGACAAACCATTTTACCGGGGGTGTCTGGATATGATATTTTTGCGGGGTGATGCCAAATTGCCTTGCGAAAGCCCGGGTAAAGCCGTCATGAGAATCAAAACCGCTGCCCATGGCGACATCCAAAATCTTCTCATCGGATGTTTGGAGAGTCTGTGCCGCATAGGTCATCCGCAGCGCTCGAATGGTTTCAAAGGGCGCTCTCCCCGTCAGTTCCTTGAACATGCGGGCAGCATGATACTTGCTGTATCCAGCTACATCGGCAAGGTGTTCCAGCGTGATATTTTCATTTAAATGCGCATTGATATATCGCTGCATTGCTCCCACGGTATTAACTTTGTCCGAAAACTCCATTCTCCACCTCCGATATCAGTATAGCAAAAACAATGATGCAATTCTCGACCGTAATTGCGAAATTGCGTTAGTCAAAGTCAAGTGTGATACATTTTGTTTGCCTTTACAACTTCCGTATTATATCGCAAATAACCTTTACTTCCTCATCTGCTGTTATGTCAAAACGCAGACATCGTGAATCTTCGGTTACGAAATTGCTGTATGGCAAATTGCAAAGGGGAACACCGTCGACTATTACGATATTGCTTTTATTTTCGCATTTTCCGCAATTGATACAATCGAATAAATCTATGTTGTGATTGATACTCTGCGGCAACGAGGTTCTTTTCGTTATCAAATCCTTTGCCGCTTCAAACGACAGAGGCAGTCGGATATTCAAGCGGTCAACATTTATTCCGAATTTGCATATAGTGTTTTTATTATACTTAAAGGTCACAGTCCTATTCGGGAATACATAAGGGTTAAATGATGAATCGGCGATAAGACCGCATTCGTCCTGCATGACACGAACAAGCTCTTCCCATATTTCACTTAATGCACCCAACGTGTTTAGAATGCTTTGTTGGGTGGGATTCTGATTGACATTTCCGGTTAAAATAAAATAATAGTCCGCAAGCATAAACGCAACCTTGGGGGGCATTTCTTTTTTCTTCTCTTTTTTGGTAAATTGGTGGGCAATAAAATTTATCGCATCAATGAGGTGTTCTCCGTTTTCGTAACAAAATTGAAAGTTATCACAGCGCTTATATTCATCCACCGCTTTATCGCCTTTGAAAAAACAGAAATAGAATCCATACTTTTCGAGCATTTTAAAAGAAAACGTTACAGACTTCTTATATTCGCTCTTGAACAAGTTTTTTTGTACAGATAAGTACTGGATTACTCCTTCCGAGCATAATTCCCCCACTGTGGTAACCGCAAAAAGGCAATCCAGCGTATTAGTCAGATTGTGGTAGTTTTCAAGGTCATCGGTCATAATTCCAATTTTCGTCCGTTCGCTGGGAACGGTTGATGTTTCATAAGAACGCCAATCTTGATATGTCGTGCGTAAAAGATCGCTATATTCAGCAAGCCCTGCAATTACGGCTCCCGATAGAGTGACATCGCTTTTTATACTCGATTCGTAATCGCAAACATTGCGGTAGTAAAATAGTGCTTGATTTTGTATAGACATTTATTTCACGTCCTTAGATTTTATTGGAAACAGCAAATCTAGCTGCTGCGTATCTGCACCGTTTTCCCATTCTCGAACGATGTTATAAAAATTCAAGGGTTCTTCCATTGCCCAATCCATCTCTTTATCATAAGGCGCGACACGAATCTCGCCCCATGCGTGTTCGTATTTGTCGTTAGACAATACCCATTGGCGAAGCCATCCCCATTCCTCGAACGCACCCATTGGTATCATGTGCGCAGCATACAAGCCGCCGTTGAATTGCTTTTTAACAAGCGGAGCGGGAACATCCATATCATCGGGAATCGTAACCCACGCCTCATACCCAGCTGACGGTGTACCTTCTAAGCCAGCCATAGGATTATTAAATCCAAAAGCTCTAAAATCCGGCTTTTTTTCATGGAGATTATTTTCATTTATAAACTTACTAATTTGCCCATAAACAACACTTTCGCAACCTTCTCCAATATGGTGTGCCGCCGCGACTGCGCTTTGAGGTAAATATATGATCCGCACATCACGGTCGGTGAGTTTATTCAGTTTTTCGCTTGCTTGCTCTAAGTCCACCGCCGTTTTCTCTTCTTTAAGCGGTATCTTCTGCACTGTGAGTGCATCCACAGCTTCCAGTAAAGCGGTATCGTCCAAGAGGTTAACCTTGATGTCTTGATGAATGCTTTCTTTCAGACGTGAAATAAAAGAGTTTATAATATCCCTAATGGTAGACAACGCCGTGATTTCATCATCCACTTCGGCGAGGTTTTGCCGGAAAGCATCAATAATCACTGCTGTGTTTTCGCTTTTCAAAATTAGGGCGATTTGCTTGAGTGGTATCCGTAGTTTACGCAGCACAAGGATTTGCTGTAAACGGATGACTGCCGCTTCGTCGTAAGTACGGTAGGCATAATCGTCTTTTTTAACGCTCTCAATTAACCCGATCTGCTCATAATAACGCAGCGTTCGGGTAGAAATTGACAGCTTTTTTGATATTTCGCTGATTGTAGTTAAGTTCATATCTGTTTTCTCCTCTGAATTTAGTCCCGGTTCCCCGCGCATCGCGGATTAGAATCGAGCGGTATTCAGTATAAACTGCGACATCGCGTCAAAGTCAAGGGAATATAAGCATAGTTTTCAATCTATACAATCATACTTTTTGAGTGTCCATAAGAATTTAAATGTTAATACGCCTTTTAGCCGATTTAACACACCGCTCCATACTTCCGCATCACCCCAAGACCAATTCGGCGACCAACTGCCGTCTGTATCTTGAGTTCCAATTAAAAAATTAAAATTGTTTTGTACGGCATCCTTATACATTGGATAGTAAGGATGTTCTGGATTATCAATCCAATGACATAATTTGTAAGCATTTTCTGTTCCCCAATTACCATCAAGCAGAGAAATCAACTTGCCATTTCCCATAAGTGTTTTTAGCAAGTCAGCTTTCAAATGTTCATCTTTTAACGCATTTACAAAATAGACATCAGACATCATGCCATATTGCCCAAACCCATAGTCCGAATTAATTTTATCGATGACAATTCCCATAGTTTCGTCCAATATCTCTTTCGGTACAAGAGAGGAATATTTAACGAACATTCCCGCTAAAGCGGAATTGGTGTTCGGATCGTAATGCTTTATTAAATCCGATCTGCTCTGAGGAACGAACGGTTCCTTTTCATTATGTCCCCACCAAGGCGCGTGTGGATAATCGTTGACTGCGGGAACGGTCAGATTGTCCCATTCGCCCTTTACACGGTTAAAGTTTTCGACGAGATAAGGAATAAGACGCTGAATAATTGGGTGGTTTTCGGGAATTTCTTTCAATGCAAATATATACCGGCAAGCGCTTTCTGTATGTTTCAAACATGAATATGGATAGCCAATGTCATAATCCAGTGTGCCGAATCCGCCATCCTGATTTTGATATGTCGCCAGAATATCAGCAACTTCATGGAGGGGTTTGTCCTCAAAGAAATGTTCATACATAGCTCTGTCTATATCCTGTGCCTTTGTTTTTAAGAATCGTGTGGCACGATTGAATTGCTCTCGTGTCAGCTTTTTCATTTTCCACCCTCCATATTGATTATGAATTTGCAAATAACTTGCAGGGAATTTTCAAGTATGCGCCGGTGGCTCTTTTAAAGCCAATTTTTTCGTAATATCCGGATATGTCTTGTGTGGTTTCAACCAACCACTCCGAGTTAGGGAAGTGTTCTATACAGCGTCGCACCAGTTCTGTACCGATACCCTTGTTTTGAAATTCCGGCAAAACAAGCAGATCATAAATAACAGAGCGAAAAATCGTATCACTGAGAACCCTGACAGCCCCCACCAATTTATCTCCGTCCCATGCGGAAATCACCAGCGTGGAATGAAGCCACGGCTGCATAAAACCAGCTTTCATATCATCAGGTAACTCGCCGCTGTCTGACCAACCCACCGCTATAAACAGTTCGTGTAACTGTGCGATGGGCAAGTTTTTCTTTTCATCGTTGTAGACAATTTCCATCTGCTCACTTACCTCCTGCAAAGGCAAAACGGATGCCCCACGGGGTCGAGCATTGTAACAAAATGCTCCCCGCCGTACTGTGTGGCGGATTTGGTTGCGCCGAGCTTGATTGTTTCCTCTACGGCGGATGGCAAATCGCTCACTTGAAAGTTAAAGTGCATTTGTTTCTGCTGCTTGCCCGGTTCCTCGGGCCAAACCGGAGGGATATAGTCGAAGTCGCTCTGCATGAAATGAACATTCATCCCATTTTCGGAAACAAGTGCAGTCCAGTGAAACTCCTGATCCCAGTTTGTCAACCCCGCATAAAACTCGCGCAGTATTTTTGTGTCTGGACAATCGATATTAATTGAGTAGTCTGCAAGCTCAGAATAATATTTCTGCTCAAAATGCACTCCAAATTCGGCTTCGCTTTGCCGTTTGCAAAAGCAAAACGGATGGGCTTCTGTATCAAGCATTGTAATACAGCTCTCACCACCATATTGCATAGATGCTTTTGTTGCTCCAAGACAGATTGCTTTTTCAACAGCGGACGGCACATCATCCACTGTAAAATCAAGGTGTATTTGTTTTTGTTGCTTCCCCGGTTCTTCCGGCCAAACAGGCGGCGCATACGGCATGTCCGGTTCCCAAAACAGAAAGGTCATGCCCTTATCTGTTTTAACCGCCAAAGAGCCAAATGCAGTCGTCTTTTCCCAACCCATAAGGTCAGCGTAGAAGTCACGGGCGCGTTCGGCGTTCGCACAGTCTATCGTCAGGTCACCGATGGTGAGGTCTAAAATCATAGAGCACCTCCATAAATAAACTTCTTAATCTTCTTCGCATCGGCAGCAGGATTCAACCGATACACCTGTAATGTGATGGCTTCTATGGCTTCGTCTGCGCTGATTTTGGCAGCCATTTCAAACACTTCATTGTCCCAAAACTGCTCAGTAGTGCAAAACACGGTGGACGACCAGCCGTATTCCTCACCTCGCTGTGACACCTTTTGCTGCCGCCCACACATGGTGATGAACAGCCGCATTTGCAGTTCGACCAAGCCGCGTTCAAACTTGGATCGTTCCTCTTTGCCAAACCCGGCAAGTTGCTTTAAGGCGTGGAGAGGAATGGGAACACCCTCCTGCAGCACTTCATAAATTCGTTTGGCTTCATAGCTGATAACACCGTCAGAATAGGTTTCATTGAATGTCAATCCATTGCGTCGGGCGGCAAGAAAATACGGATACCACTCTCGCGTGATGTACCCGGCTTTGCGAAAGAACACCTTACCGTATGCAATGTCGTTCCGTTCGTCAAGCACTCGCATTCGCCATTCCCACGGGTCATGCTCCGGATCGCCTGTGTGCCAACGGACTTGTGCTTCGGGCGGCTCGTTGTTCCATCCATATTTGAGCAGCCCAAACACACCTTCATCATTGCCACCGCCGGCGATTGAAAAACCTGCCGCAAGAAGCTCACGGCAAAAATCAGCGTAGTTTTGAATCATAGCTTTCCCATGCCTTTCAGATATAGCAAATTCAAAATTGCTCCATTGCTTTTCCACCAGTTTTTGCTGATTGCCCATTCTTCGGGATAATCATCCCAGCCCCACGGAATCGACCACGAGCCGTCATTAAACTGTGATTTGATAATATACTCACATTCATAATCAACGATGTCTTTGTTGTCTGCGTGAAATATGCTATCAGCGATGTTAAAGAATTGTGATGGTTTGCAGATATAGCTTGTTTCCCACTTGGCAATATCATGGGTAATGCTGTGTTTGGCTTGTTTTTGTAGTCGTTCTTTAAGAGCGGGCAAGTCAATTATATCCACAGTATCTGCTTCTTCGCTATATTGCATAAGCCTTAAATAGCAACCCGCAGTATGCATATCACCAAGCAACTCTCCTGCAAAATAGGTGTCAAATGCTTCCTTTGCAATACGGCAACCAAGTTGATATAATTCGCTACCTTTATCAGCAAAACGAATGATGAAGCCTGCAAAGCAAGCGGTTGGGTTATAATCGTTGTGACAAGTGTTGTCGCTTTCGGTGTGCCACCACGGAGCGTGCGGATAATCGTTATTGCTGCGGAGGGTGTTATACCAAAAATGACCTTCAAAATCCTGCCCACTGGCAAGATACCGCAGAATGACCCTGAGAATGGGATGTGCGGCATCGATAAAATCAATCTCCCGTAATATCTCGGTCGCCGTCCAAGTCTGAATAGGCGCAGAGAGCGGATTCCAACAATCCGGCTCTAATGCGTGACCGAAACCACCGTCCTCATTCTGATAGGCAGCAAGAGCTGTCAGCACGGCTTTTTTGCTACCACCCTCAAAATGATACTGCCACCGGGCAATATCCAAAGGGCGCGCATTGCGATAAATGAATGTGCGGGCTTTTTGATAAGTGTTCATTTCTACAACTCCTTTCGCATGACTATTGCTCCGTCCTTTTCCGACACTTTTGAAAATCCGACTTTCTCATAAAGCCGAACAGGACCTCGACAATCCCATTCGTATCGTTCAGTTCTTACGATGGGAAATCCGACCACGGCAATATAGCCTTCGGCTTTTGCATCAGATATGACTTGCTGTAACAGAGTAGTTGCAATACCTTTCCCGCGGTATCCCGGGGCGATTTCAAAACACACCACAGCTTTTTCCCGCTTTTCTTTCGGTGCATAAAAAGGAGTATCTTCATATACAGGTTCGGCGGGGTAATTTGCTCTGTCGTTTGCGTTACACCAACCGATTGATTTCCCATCTACATACGCCAAATAACCTCGTAATACGCCGTCTGCAATTTGCCGCTCGACGACTTCGCGGGAAGCGTAGCCGGGGTTAAGTCCCTCAGCCGTTATTTTGTCATAAACCGTTTGATACTGTTCTTTGGACATTTGATAGACTTGACAATAGCACCGATATGGCGAATCGTCCGTAAACGCTCGATTGTCAAAGAAATCGAGGTAATCGGCGGCAAGCTCAGGCGTGAGCTTTTTAACCTCAATATTCATTGCAGCACCTCCAAATATCAGACGTAAACACACCAGTTTACGCCGAATTGATCAATCAGTCCAAACAGGCAAGGACTCCACGGACATTCGCCCAGAGCGGTAATTGGCACGGTCAGCGCAAGACAATCCTCTTTCAAAGCTTCATAAGCCTTTTTTACAATTGCTTCCTTTCCTTCACCAAAGTGCAGGCAAAATTGCATGGAGTTACCCGTTACCACTTCCTGTTCGAGGGTTTCACAGATTGCCAACACCTGCCCGAATATATCCAGTTCGGCATGAGCAACCGTTCCATCCGGATTTTGATGATTGCAAAGCAACTTCGCGTTAAAGGCATTTTGATAGAACTCAACAGCTTGATTGCTATTTTTAACATAGATTTGAAGCATTGATCTGTACATGGGTTTGTCCTCCTCGATATTTATAATATTTTTATCATAACAATTTTTTCAGGAGTTATATCCTCCACATATTCAAAAGCATACTTTTTATACAACCTAATTGCTGACTTATTATCTTTTAAAACATGAAGCCTCATTTTTTCCATACCAATATCTTTAAAATATTGGATTGCAAACTCAAGAATGCGACTCCCAATGCCATTGCCGCGCAAGTCGCTCCTTACATCAAAATGCGAAAAATGTCCGCACTTTTCGTACCTTACAAAAAGAGCGCAGCCACCAACATACTCATCGTCTATTTTATAGGCAAACACTTTGCGTTCTATCAGCCTTGTGTCATTGATATTCCAAAACGATGAACATTTGGGAAGCTCGTCCGGTGTTATTTCGAGGATTTCATATTTATTCAAAGAATTATACCTCCTGCATAATAAGCAATCACATTACCGACACAAGGCGCCCGTCTTTTGTGACAAAACATAAATCTGTAAATTGCATACTCATAATTCTATCCTTCCGAACCGTTTTAGTTTTGCTAACATCTCCATTGTGCGGAAAGCTTCATATTGAGTTTGTAATTTTACAAGCCTTTCATCTTTGCCAAACGACCAACCTAACGGCCATCTGCCATCAGCGCTTTGTTGTTTTATCCGATATCCTAACGAATTGTCAACTGCATCTTTTACCACGGGATATACTATATTGTCCGGTGAATTAACCGAATCGCAGGGTAAATGTACATAATCAGCATCCGATTTTGTGCAATCAAGCTCCATAAAAGCGGTTGGGTTTTGACATAAAATCGCCGTCAGTTTATCAGCTATAACTTTGTCTTTCAAGCAAGGTACAAACCACTGAAAATACTCAAAATCATAAGGTGAACCTTCAACAAAAATATTCTTATTGTAATCCGGCGAGTTTTCATCCCAATACCGCATGATATATTCTATTGGATATTTAATAATATCCCGATACAATTTTTCCGGCACAATTTCGGAATAGAGAGCAACAAACGCTGCAAAACACACTTTTTCATTAGCATCATACTTTTCAATCCGCTCATTTTCATTCTCGATTGGAGTTATTTCAGCTCCTCTATATCTAACCCAGTGATTATATACGCCGTCATTCACCTCCGGCACAGCGGGGTCGCCCCAGTTGCCGATTTCCGGATGATATTGTTCCAAAATGTAACCCATCATTTTTTGAATAACCAGGCAGTCGGCAGAGGGTTTTTCTTTCAAATTAAGTATATACCCGATAGCAACTTCTGTGGATTTCAAGCACGGCCCTTGATAATCAAATTCATAATAAAGACCGCCAAATCCGCCGTCATCGTGCTGATACTTTGCAAGTACATCCATGAAAGCATCAGTATCGCCATCCTCAAAATTGTAGCGAAACCACGCACGGTTGATGTCGTCACTGTTTGCAAATATGTAATCACGGGCTTTTATGAAGTTTTCATGGGTTAGTTTAATCATGCTCATTTCTCTCCTTGCCACTTATTTCGTATTGTCAAAACAGTATCCGTTTCTTTCATATCTGCAAATCCAAGTTTTTTATAAAAATACGGCGTTTTCCCCTCCGTGCAAACCAACCAACCAGAATCGGTATAATGCTCTAAGCACCTCCGCACAAGCTCGCTGCCAATTCCTTTTTTCTGATATTCGGGAGCAACAAGCAAATCGTAAATAACAGAGCGGAAAATCGTATCGCTCAATACCCTGACAGCTCCAACCAATCGGTTGCCGTCCCAAGCAGAAATAACCAGTGTAGAATTAAGCCATGGTTGCATAAAACCGGCTTTCATTTCATCCGGTAACTCTCCGCCGTCTGACCAACCAACAGCAACGAATAATCTATGCAACTGGTCGATGGGTAAGTCCTTTTTAATATCATTGTAAGTTATATTCATGAGACGATACCTTTCCCCGTCTAAAATTTTACGGCTTTTGTTGCCCAATAGGATGGAATACCATCGGAAATAGCGTCCGGGTCATTGTTAAAATCTTCATATGCAGCAGTGATAACAAAGCCCGCTTTCAACTGTCCGCCAATTTGCTCGTCAAAAGTGTGGCTGAATTGTATGGAAGCGCCCTCATTAAGGGACTTCTTCATTTGCTCCGGATTTTTCAACGGGTTATATGGCAATTTGTTTGTAATAACAAGGGGGCGAACGGTAAAATCATCAACCATAAAATTAAACCCATTGTCCATCCCTGCAAGCAAAATGCCTCCGGGACGCAAAACACGAAAGCATTCGTTCCAAACATGATATACATTTTCTATATAACAATTGGATACCGGATGAAAAATAATATCAAAGCTTCCATTGTAAAAAGGAAACTGCTTTGCCATATCCGCTTTTACAATATTTATTTTATAATTTTCACGCTTTGCTACTATTCGCTCACTTTCCAGTTGCTTATCAGAGTAATCCATAACGGTGCAATTTGCACCAATAGCTGAAAGAATAGGCATTTGTTGGCCTCCGCCGCTTGCAAGACCTAAAACGGAAATGTCCACAAGCTGCCCGTTTTCTAAATATGGCGAGAACCAATCGTGCGGCACCTGTTTGATTGGAGTGAGAAGAACACTCCATTTACCGTTTTGAGCCGCTGCATAAATCTCGTGAGATATGGGAATGCCCCATTCCCAACCATTTTCAACCCACTTGTCAATTGCTTTTGCATTAACCTCTGTGTAGTTATCCACTTTGTTCCTCCACATCATTTATAAATAATATCCCATGGTTCCTCATCGTTCCACGAACCAAAGGCTTCGCTGTATTTTCCCTCTAAAAACATCGGTAAATATTTGCATGTTTGATTTTCAGAGGGAGCGTTACGCAGTTCATCTATTGTAATCCACATGTTTTTCCCTTCGTCGCTCATAGCAATTAATTTTCCTGAAAAGACTGTTGTCTTATAAAGAAAAACTAAATATCTATCAAGGGTTTTATTGTTTACCCAATGGATTATTCCGCAATATTCTAAATTGCTAATGTCTAAGCCCGTTTCTTCTTTAACTTCACGTACAGCACAATCATAGAAGCATTCGCCGTTTTCTACATGACCCCCGGGGAATGATAAGCCCTTCCAGTTTTTCACCCTATCTTGCACCAATATTTTCTCAGTGTTTTTATCTTCTATCATCACCATTGTGGTTATTTCGCATTTTGTCATTTGTTCATTTTCTCCTTTGATAATCCTGTAAATTCATATTTCCCTCTGCTTCAGCTGCTTGCCATGCTTCGGGAAAGTTTTGCTTAAAAAACAGGCTTTTTGCGGTTACGGAATATAATAGCCTGTTCTTTAAAATAGAATTTTTTATCATTTCGCTAATTTCTTTCTTCTTTCCGTCTGTTAAGTCTTGGTAACGGATAACGCGCGCTTCGCCTCTCAGTTCAGCTTTAACAATTTCGGCATAAACATCATCAATATATTCCGATTCCACAATTTTAACAGGTTCGGTCGCTATCCACACACCAGCGGTGTGTCCTTGTTTTATCAAATCACCCTTTTCACAAGAATAAAGATATCCGCTTCTACCACTATATATCTTCGAAAGTTGGCTCGGAAACTGCTCGTGATAAACCGGGATTCCGTCTTTACCAACACCGCAGGTAACATGATTGATTTCCATATCACGCAAGTAAAATAAAGCGTAGACTCTGCTGGGTGCAAAGAAGCAAACTTTCTCATTGCCACCGTGCATTTTAGATAAAGGTTGCACTTCCTGTAATCCACCGATATTGCTTGCGTGAAAAAATATGCAATTAAAGTTATTCATAACTTTCTCGCTTTCTTCGTGACTCTCCTAATAAATTCACCCTTAGCCGCCGTATACCCATCCCGATCATGCTCATAATCTTTGAACAACTTGCGTTTTAAGTCAGCATATTCGACTGCATTTTCGGGATGTGCTATCAAATAATCCCGAAAACGCAGCTCGTCATAACTGCCGGGGTAGCGTACATGAATATGAAACACTTTATCAGCAAACCCGGTATCAGTGTATCCTTTCAGAAACATAACTCTGTCGTGTTCCGAGAGCGAATTGCCTTCTTTTCGCAGGCAAGTATATTCTTCATTCGGCATTGAAGCAATTAACTCTTCAATGTCAATAGTTTCCACGATTTCAAGCAGAATGTCTACCGTGGGTTTTGCAGTCAGACCTGGGATAGACGTGCCACCAAAATGACTAATTCGGGCGATGTTTTCAATTCCAATCAGTCGCTCTAGATTCACCTTTTCCTCCGCAAACCACTGAGGCCATGCGGGATTGTATTCGCTTAATAAAATAGGGTATATTCTGGCTTGGCGTTCTTGGTCAGTTTCCGTATCGGGTATCTTTGATAAATTTATTGATAATGCTTTTATTTCAGCAAATATGTTCTCAGGCACAATCGTTTTATTTTTAGGAACATTCTCTGTTCCCGAAAAATAAACAGAGCCGATAAATTCACTTTTCATCTTTCGTAAAAGGGCTTTACCGATTGACATTGCGTTATCCGCATAGCCATCACCGCCATCTACCAAAATGAGCACACCGTTTCTTTTCTTTACGGACAGTATTTCCGTATTACGAAATTTCCTTGCAACATAATAATATTGCAATCTGCTCATCAATCCCAAAAGTGAACCTGTTATTTCCCCGAAATAAATAGGGGAAGCAATTATGATATTATCGGCTTCGTTTATAAGTCGATAGACCTTTTGCATTTCATCATCAATCGAGCATTTATCATTTGTCCAACAATAGCGACAATCAATGCAGGGCGATATATTCGCTTTATATGAACTGATAACATTAACCTCACCAGCAAGGTTTTTTTCGAGCTCTTTTATAAGCGTAGCTGTGCCGCCATTATTACGAGGTGAGCCGTTAAAGATAAGAGTTTTCATTTCGCCCTCTCTTTATTGGAAAGAACATGCTCCATATGAACATCAAAAGGTTCGGCTTCAAATAATTCGGGGATTATTTCTTCTGTTTCAATACATTTCATCGCACGGTAAAACGCTTGACTTTCCTGTGAGGAATGTGCGCTGATATACAGCTTTTCCGCTCCAAACTTTTTTACCGCATCTACACAGAGCACAAACAACTTTTTGCCGATTCCTTTGTGGCGATATTCGTATGAAACTTGTAATGAAATAAGCCTTATATATTGCTTTCGGCTTCCGATTAAGTTTCCAGCGAGAGCGAAAAACCCGATGAGTTTTTCGCCGTCAAAAGCTCCGAAAACCGCGCCGCCATGCTCTATTGTGCCAGGCAAATAAACAGTGGCAAGTTCTTTCTTCTTTGCTTCATCCCAATCGTCAATAAAATGATTGTCAACAAGAATCCACTCGCCGTCTTGCTTACGCCAACATTTCGTTACTTCTTGATAGCGGTTAAAATCATTGAGTATGTCCGGGTGGATGTCATCAATGTTCAACTGCTTATATTTTATATTAATGTCTTGATAATTCCCGCCCCAAACGATACCGCCGCTTTTTTCATATGATGGTATATGTGTTTCGGCTTCATGTAAAAATTCTTTGTTGCGGTAGTTTTTATAATAATATTCTTTTATCAGCATCAAGTCATCAAGGTACTTCTGAACCTCCATTGCTGAAACACGGGAGAATAACAGCCTGTCAATTGAAACCATCTTTATATCGCCAAAGTCGATTGCATCCTTGCTGAAAAAGTCGTAATCCAAAAGAGCAATGCTGCGCCATATTTCAAACGGTTCGATAACAATGCCCAAATCCCCATATATGTCTTTTCGTTTTTCAGAATGGGTCTTAGCCAAGTTTTGATAATCGGCATCACAGATTATGAGGTCAATATCTACGCCAGATTTTCGCATTCCATAATACTCCATTGCCATGCCGCCGATGATAATGGGCGGGTTTTCAAACACATAATTGATAGCTGATATTCTACCGCAAACTCTTTCCATTATTTCACTCATATGTAACCTCTTTCTTTTAGCTAGTTCACTTTTCATTTAAGAGTATTGATGTGCGCTATACTTTACACATTAAATAACTCCATTTTCTAAAATGCTGAATAAAGCATTATCACAATCAATTTCAGCCATTGCACCATAAGGTAATACACAAATTGGCGAAGTGTGTCCAAACGGCAGATTGAAAAGGACAGGTAAATCAGACAAATTTAAGGATTCCATTGCTTTTAATAAGGCGTTTTTATAGTCATTATTTTCGGGATGTTTATTGAAACGCCCAATAATCAAGCCTTTTATGTTCTGGATCACATTCTTTTTTCCAAGCCATATAAGAAATTCGGCAAAATCATCAGGCGTTAAATATTCAACCATATCTTCGATAAAAAGAATGGTATTGTCATTTTCTTTAAATGGGTCAAATAGTGATGTTTGAGTAATTTCCATTATTCCCGTGTGACCACCAAGCAATCGCCCCCTTACAATACCGCTACCCTGCAGTCTTTCATATTTTTTACATGAATGGTAGGCACATATCGCAGATTGATTTTTGTAATCATGTGGGTCACAACAGAATAAATTAGGCGAATCAATAAATCCTATTGGCTCTGTATTAAATAAGCTTTTCCTTAAATTATTTATTGTATATTGAGGAACTCCTTGGGGTTCACCAAAAGAAGTTAACAAATTTGTTCCATAGAATGTAGAAAGCCCTGCTTCTAAGCACATCAAATGAATATTCATGATGTCTGAATAGCCGATAAAAACTTTAGAATTGTTTCGAATAATACTATAATCCATGTATGGAAATAATCGTATGCTGTCATTGCCGCCAATGTTTGCGATGATGCCTTTAATATCCCTTTGAGAAAACGCCCACATCAAATCATCTGCCCGTGCTTCTGGGTTTTCACTCAAAAACTTTTCGCCCCGCATAGAATTTGGCGCTGCGACACATACAAGTCCGAAAATATCTTCAATTCTTTTAACGGCAAGGTCATAACGCCAACGAACATCAGGTTCGCCGGCAATACCCCATGAAAGAGATACGGTAGCAATTTTATCCCCTGTTTTTAGTTTTTTCGGTTTTGTCAGATTCATTAGGATAGTTCCTTCCTTGCCGTAAATATCACAGCAAACTCGGTTTCAAATTGCTTTTCTATAATTAATCCTACTTTGGTCAATAATGAGTTGATTTCATCGGGTGTATCGGGGTACACGGATATCTTCCGTGTACCGTAATCAATTTCGGTCTGCTGATTTTTATCAATCGACAACACAAACCGCCCGCCGCGAATCAACAAATCCGCTGCCTTTTGGATAGCCGCCCCTTTGTCTTTTATGTGCATAAAGGAGAGGGAGGAATAAATCACATCAAAGGTTTCTGTAAAGGAATAGGTCAAAAAATTGCCGCAGATTAGGTTAATATTTTTATATTCCTGTAAGTTTTCGAACGAATTTTGTAAATTCGTTTTTGCCCGCTCCACTGTTTTCGGGGAAATATCAATGCCGGTGAAACTGCCGCATTTACCGCAGACACGCAGAGCAAGCCGCCCTGTGCCAACGCCGATTTCAAGCACTGATTTTTCCGGCGCAAGTTGCATCGCATCAATAAAAGCCTCGCCGTCCCATTTGTTCATGTAATCTTGAGCTGGCGCAGGGTCGTGTACGGGATCGTTGTTTTCGTCTATGAGGGCATTGTAGTGGCAAATGATGTCTTGCTTTTCTCCAAATCTGAGCCATTCATCAATATTCCAGTTATAGTCAAATTCAAATGTTTCAATGGTCTTGCGCCATACATCGTTTTCCATCGGGAATATTCCGCCGCCCATCGCTCTTGCATGCTGCCAGAATCGGTTCATTGGAATATCTGATCCCAATTTAAGTATGGCCGCGCGCAATTTGCCCCAGAACCGGGCATGAGGAAAATCATTAAATTCGAGGATTGCTATAATGGTTTGCTCCACATCATATTCCACCCGATGAAGCTCGATTTCCACTGTGCCTCCAGTGTAACTCAAAAGAGCATATGGCGAACGGATATCATAATCAGAAGGCATTCCACAGCTCCCAGGATTAAGCAATGTTTTTCCAGACACTATTCCTGAATATTGCAAATGATTATGTCCAAAAAGACATATATCTCCCGGATATGCGCCAACTTCGTCCGAATATTCTTCGGCGGCCTTTTGCATCGCACACATTCCTTCTTCAATAGTGAAAGAAGAGCGTTCCATTTTTCTTGCGTAATCACCCGAATGAAAGGCGCCAAGTCTGGGGTTGTGGTGAATCAATGAAATGCTGTGAGATAAATGAACAGTCTTTCCACAGCATAATTTTACATCAGCGGTTTCTGGCAAAGATTTTAAGTAGTTTAGATTCTGTTTTGATAAATTTTTATATGTCCAAAAGTTCGGCAGCATTTGTTCAAAATGGCAATACTCCGGCTTTGTTTTATCAAGAGAAATAATGCCGATATCACCGTTTCCTAAAATAGCCGTGCAGTTGGGTAATGTACGGATTGTGTCCATTACTTCATTAAGTGTCGGCGTATCACGGATATAGTCACCAAGCAGTAAAAAGGCTTCGGCACCCTTTGCCATAGCATCGCCAACAACTGCTTTAAGTGCGGGATAATTGCCATGAATATCTGATATTACTGCATAAACCATTTATATCTTCCTCGCTTTTATAACAATCGACAGCGGAAACTTTTTCGCTTTGGTTGGTGTATAATATCCGCTCGAAAATTCCACATCACGGCTCATTGTTTCGCTGTCGGTTTCTTCCACAACACTCTCTACCGCAAATCCTGCGGCGGCAAGGGCGTTAATATAATCACAAAGCCTGCGATTATGCAAGGTTAGTGGATTTCCGTGCTTTTGGAAGGTGAACGGTTCTGCTTCGTGATAACTCCCTGAAAATAATAAGCTACCGTCCGCTTCATCCACGCAGTGCATGAATGGATGGTCCCAACTAAATATGAAAACCCCGCCTTTTATCAAATAGGATGAAATTAGATTAAATGTAGTTTGCAAATCAGTTGTCCATCCAACCGCATAAACCGAGTAAACAACATCAAAGTAGTTCTGTGGCAGACCAGGATTTTGTTCCATTGGCGAGCAGAATAATTTTGATGCATAACCATTTTCAACAAGGAAGTTCTGCGCGTTTTCAAGCTGTCTTTCAGATATATCCAACCCCCAGAGTTCGGCCGCTTCGTGATCGCCACACCATTTCAGCGAATGACCGCTGCCGCATCCGATTTCCAAAACTCTTTTGCCTATCAAATCTGGCATTAAATGCAATTCATCCTCTGTTGGGCAGGAACAGCCCCAAACTGGCAGAATAGTACCAGACCAATCATCTGCCATTGCATTCCATGAGGATTTATTTTGAGAATGCACTTCGTTCTCCGGCGTGGTTTTAAACTCCAGTCTTCGTGAGGTCATCCATTCTAAAACTCGGCCATGTAATTGAGGTTGAATTAAGGGATATGTCAAATTTTCCGGTAGTTCGTCAAATAAGATAACCTCTGCTATTTCGGATTCGGGAAGCACAGACAGTTCCTTAATATCAGCATAAAACAGATACCCGCCGTCTACCTTTTTATCTGTCTTGACAGTATAAATGGATACCAAATCAAGCGAAAAATCTTTTGCGCCGGTTTCCTCATATAATTCGCGTTTTGCGGCAGTTATACAATCCTCACCAAGCTCAATATGACCGCCGGGGACTTCATAGGTATTCCGCTCTTTGTGGCGCACGAATACCCATTTTTCATTATACCTCGCAACAATTACGACATATGCGAGAGGGATGTTGGCGGGTTCGTTATTTAGGAAAGATACCTTAATCATGATTGATATCCTCCTGTAATAAATCTACGTGAGTATGAACATTGTCGCAGTTTATTACGCCGGCTTCCGCGCCCCAGCAAGTCATAAGCGTAATATCCACAAAGAAAGCACGCGCCACATCAATTCGCGGTAGATTTATTTTATCCGACAATTGCTTCATAACATATTTAACAGTTTCGGATTTGGTATCTCTTTCGGCGTCGAAGTATTCATTGGCGATATATCGTCCCAAATCGCATATAGGAGGACCGGTTCGTCCGTGCGGATCAACGATGATATATTCACCGCGGGAATTTTTCAACAGATTATCACCATGTAAATCACTATGTAAAAGCGTTCGTTCCGAATATTTGTTATATAGCTCACGGCAAATAGTTGCCATATTCTGAGCCGCTTGTTTTAATACGGGGATATCGCCGCAAGCCCATGATGCTTTGGCGGCACGCTCAATTACTTCCAAATATGATTCATATAAATTTGGTTCATGCGGAACTATATGTGCATTTTTCCAAGCATCAATAAACGCCGACAACCGCCTGTCAAGCGACGGCTCTGTTTTTAATGTTTCTCCCGGAATAACACGCTCCAGCAGCAGTGCCCCGCGTTCCTCGTCAATTTCATATGCCCTCACATATTGGTGAGTTCCATTTACCTCTTTTAAAACTCTGATCTCATGAATATAGATATCTTTTCCACATCCGAAAATTTTCAGAACGCAGTCGCCGTAAACTTCAGAACGGCAGGTTAGCAGACAGTTATTAGAATAATATTCAATAAGTGATAAATCAGATAATTGCCATCGCCCGGCATAATCATCAAGTTTTGAGGGCAATGCTTCAACAAAGTCGCTGCCGAAGCATTTCACCATTTTTGATTGTTGTTCCTGCGTAAATTTAATCAATTCCATTTTATTAATCCTCGCTTTCATGATCAGCTTTCACCAGTTTTAACTTCAAAATATAATCAGCTGTTTCTTCGGCAGACATATTTGTATTGTTCACGACGGTGACGCCTTTCTCAAACTTTAAAAGTTCATAAAAATGCTTTATCCAATATTCCGGCGTAATGCTTGTATGACAGGTTCGTGTCTGACAGCGTTCTACAGCGGTTTCGTATTCCGGCTTTAAAAGGTAAAACGCATATTTTAAATTACGAGATTCGAATATAGCTATGTATTTATCAAAATCTTCCGGAAGAATTACATGGGATATAACTATGTTTTCGCCGAGCAAGGATAATATATCAATTTCACAGGCAATTTCATTGATCAATTCTTCCCATTCATATTGTTTTATTCCCTTTTTATACCTGACCACTTGTATCGCACAGTCGCCGTCAATGGCAAGAAAGCCTTTCTCTGAAAGTATTTCTGCAATGGTAGATTTGCCGCTGCCGGAAGTGCCGTTTAAAACGATAATATTTCCACTACCACACTTGTGCGTGATAGTGACCTCCGCTGCGCAGCGTTTGCATGTAGGCAGGACAGGTGACATACTGAAGCTCTGTTTACGCAGATTCTCGCTATATATCAGTATATCATCTTTTGTAAGCGATCCACAGTTTGGGCAAGTAATCATAAGCTGTTCCTTTCTTTGAACCGGCTTATTATCATTTCGGCAACCTGTTCTGCGTTTATATCTGTCGTGTCTATTTTAGGGTAATCATATTTATCATAGAAATGAAATGTATTTTCAATCCCTCTTTGAATCCGCTCTTTATCACGCATGTCGTTTTGTGCGCGGGATATATTTTCTTCAAGTGAACACATCAGTATGACAGGGAGAACCGTAAAATCCATACCATCCTCAATCAGCTTATTTATAACGGCATCATATCGCTTTTTCCTATCACCATGAAAACCATATGGAAGGATTACTGTCTTAACCCTAGGGCAATGAAGGTAGTTGCTTATGAGCGAGTAAACATTGTTTGTTACGGTATCCATGTCATATGGATTCATAGCACGACACCAATCGCTGTCAACAAGGGCAGTATTTGGCAGCTTTTCTAGGATGTGTTTTGCCGTTGTGCTTTTACCGATTCCATTCGGGCCGAGAAGCAGTAATATTGTTTTCATAGCTTTACTTTCTCCATCTGATTAAGGTAAAGCGCAGCAATATCAGTAGCCGTTTTTCTATAATCTTTGGTGCCGTCAATTCTAAGCATCGGGCACATAAGAGTTTCTGCCCACTTTTCTATTCCTTCCAAAGAACGGGAAGCTACGAAATCATGAAATCTCTGTCGTTGTTCGTACATATCTCCGCCTTCAAGGACACGGTCCCCAAATCGTTTGATTTCACGCCTTTTTATGCGCTCCATACGGATTTCTTTCGGTGCTGAAATATATACAGCAAGTTCATAAAATTGGGGAATTGTTTCACCAAAATCTCCGGTGACGGCTGAAATGACAAATAAGCGATGTTTTTTAATATCGGTAATCATTAAATCTATACATTCTTCCTTTGAACGTCCATTTGTGTATGGAATATCTGATTTTACAAAAGCATAGTCCTCTATGTCCATATGCTTAAAATTCAGAATGCGAGCTAACTCACGCCCCAGCGTGGTTTTTCCGCTCCCGTTTGCGCCGAATATGATAATGCCGTGTGGTTTATTCATCTCGCTGCTCTCTATTCCTCATCAATTGCCGAATTGACTGCTACCGTTACTGCGGTCGTCGCTGGCTACCTCCATCTGTTATCTCCTATCTGTTCTATCTCG
>JAQUHC010000143.1 GCA_028683785.1 Oscillospiraceae bacterium | reverse complement strand
ACTATAGTATCCTTGACCGGTACGAGTCCCTGCACTCATGCGGTTGAACCGCCGTGTACCGAACGGTACGCACGGTGGTGTGAGAGGTCGGTCACTCAACTAATGGGTGACCTCCTACTCGATTTATTTTGTCTGATGATTATTCGCTGTATTCAGTCAGCTTGCAGGTTACGGTGAAATGGCTCTTATTGCCGCTTCTCGAATCAACCCGCATTAGGGTCAGCGTTACCTTGTCTCCAACCTTGTGTTTAGACATCTCGTTTCTTATGGTAATACCGCTGTCCACAACGACATTATCAATTTTTGTGATGATGTCCCCAACCTGAGCCTTTGTGCCGTTCAAGGGTGAAGTCTCGTTTATGCTCTGAATTTGGAAGCCCTCATAGCCGGGCTGGGTGATATCCCGCCCCATAATTCCAAGCATAACACGGTTTTTGACATATCCGTATTTAATCAGGTCATTAATAATAGGCTCTGCTTCGGTTATCGGAATTGAGAAGCCCAGACCTTCATAACCCTCGGCAGCAATCTTTGCGGAGTTTATTCCTACCACCTGACCCTGCGAATTGAGCAGCGGACCGCCGGAATTGCCCGGATTGATGGCGGCATCTATTTGCAGACATTTAATGGCGTAACCGGTGTCTTCATAAACATCCCTCGCCAGTCCCGATACTATGCCTTGGGTGGTTGTCCATGCGAGACCGCCCGCATTGCCGATTGCTACTATCTTATCGCCGAGCTTCAGAGCTGAGGAATCGCCGAACTTGGCGGGCTCCAGCTTGACGGCACTTACCTTGATAACAGCAAGATCGGTATCACTGTCGGCACCCACAACCTCTGCATCCTTATAAACGGTGCCGTCATATGTCTTAACATCAACCCGCTCATAGGGTTGACCGCTTTCCTTAATAACAACATGCCAGTTGGTGATAATGTAGCCGTCCGCGCTCATTATAATGCCGGATGCGGCCCCCACCTCTTGTATCTGATTGGCGTCGCCAAATCCGAAATATGACCCTGCACGGTCATATATTGTAATAACAACCGTAGAATGCAGGTTCATCTGCACAATAGAACTGGTACTTAACCCCTTGGCATCCTCATCATTTTCGGTTATTTCAAGATTGGGTGTATTTGAATTAACCTTTTCGGAGGTCGAATTGGAATTATTTAAACCGCTATCCGTATTAATACCGTCTTTACTGAGAACCATTGCAAGAAGCACGGCTAGGGTGATGATTGCAGCGGCACACACAACGCTTAATACGGCAATGGCAATTGTTGCTCCCTTTTTCTTTTTTGGAGGTTTTTGGGGAGGGGGATTGTAACCCGGCTGCTGCTGAGACGGGCTTTGCCAGCCGTACTGATTATATCCTCCCTGAGGATTATAACCGTTATTGTTGTACTGCTGCTGCGATGAATATTGGTTAGAATAATCGTTTGTGCTGTTGGGAACGGGATTTTGTGCATTTACCCCGTAATTGTAGGTGGTTGGCCCGACCGAGCCGGTGTCTTGGTAACCGTCAGCTTGGTTTTGAGAATGCCCAGAGGTACCGGCATTGTTCGGCTCCTGATTATCGCCTGTTTGGTTTGATTGGCTCCAGGTCGGCGTAACCTGAGGGGTTACCGGAGGAACCGTTGCCCCCTCATCATTTTTGGGCTGGTCTTGCTGTTCAGGGGGAGCGGAAAAATCCGGACCTGAATTAAACCCGTCGCGGTTCTCCTCCGGGGGGGACGTTTGGGATTTATTGTCTTGGTTGTTTGGGGCATCATTGTTTTCATCAAACCAATCGGTCATATCGGCTTCATTCCTTTCGAATATTATAAGATACTAATTTAAATCAGATTAATATTATAAACGCCATCGGCGTAAACAGTCTTTAATTTAAGATTAGGTTTATATTCTAACCCTTTTTTGTGTACAATTCTTGAAGAAATTAATAATCATTTTTAAAATTACTTGGAAGACCCGAACTTGACAGCCAAAATTCGAATTCGCAATACTCACCTTGAACAGAGCAAACCTTAATTTCTCCGTGATGAAGATTAATAATGGTTTTAACTATATAAAGCCCCAAGCCCATCCCCGTCTTGTCCAGACTTCGCGACGGGTCACTTTTATAAAATCTTTCGAAAATATGGGGCATTTCATGTGATGGGATACCCTCTCCTGTATTTCGGATGGTGAAGTAAACCCTTTTATCCTTGTGCGAAATATTAAGAGTGAGGGTGCCCCCATCATTTATAAATTTTATCGCATTGTCAATCAGATTATACACAACCTGACCGATAAGGTCAAAGTCTGCCAGCACCTCTGCCCGCGGGCATTCCTCCAGCCCGGTGACCCGGATGTTTTTTCCCTCAATCCGCTGTTCAAATGTCAAAAGGATATTACATACCTGATCGGACAGGTCATAATATACCGGTTTTATATTAAGCTCTCCGTTATCAATCTGTGACAGATCAAGCATGGATTTTACCAGACGGGACAGCCTTTTGACCTCCTGTGTGACAATCTTGAGGTAATAGCTTCTTTTTTCTTCGGGTATGGTGCCGTCAAGAATGCCGTCAATAAATCCGGCTATGGTGGTCATCGGGGTTTTCAGCTCATGTGATACATTTGCAATAAAGCTACGGCGCATACCCTCGACCGAGGATAGAGAGACCGCCATATTATTGAGCGAAGAGGCAAGCTCGGCAACCTCATCCTGTCCGTTAACAGGTATTCGGCTGCTGAAATCCCCCGCCCCGAATCTGCGGGCTGCGGCTGCCATCTGACGGAGAGGCCGCACCATGCGAAAGGTCATAAGATATAACGCGATAAAGGTCAGGGTCATAACCCCGAGTGCCGACAGGAAAAAGACCTTAAGGTTATTCATAAGATAATCATTTAACCCCTGCGCCGATGTGGATGCAAAAACATATCCCAGCTGAAGCTGGCCGTTTCGCAGGGTTATAGGCTCGCCCACCGTATAATGCCGCTTTGTGTATACTCCATCCAGCAAGCCGACCTCAAAAAACTCGCCCTCTTCAACCTTCTTCATCAATCCCGATGAAAGGGTAACATCCCCGAGTATTGAAACGGCATTTTTTGAGCATAAAATAACCTTGCCGTCATTATCTGTTATACAAATATACGCATCTATTGTCTCGGACATAAGGTTAAGGTATGGATACAGCGCGCTTTCAATCACATTGTATGTTCCCATAATATTGGTGGTATTCTGGGCGGTTATCTGCGCCATGCTTTGGGTGTTCTCCTTAAGCAGCGCCTGCTTGTCCGCCACCCAGTATCTTGTGGAAAACAGCATCTGCATTCCGCCCATGGCAGCGAAGCTGACGACGATTATTATTGAAAGAACGGTAAAATATTTTGTAAAAATACTCTTAAACACGCCGTCACCTCCGTTTATTTGTGTTATGCGTTTTGTCGGATGGAATTTCTAATGCTATTCCTTGTTGTCTTTAACCTCGAATTTATACCCGACACCCCACACCGTTTTCAGCGTCCACTTATCCGAAACGCCGTCAAGCTTTTCACGAAGCCGTTTTACATGAACATCAACCGTCCGGCTGTCTCCGTAATATTCAAAGCCCCAAACCTCGTCAAGCAACTGATCTCTTGTGTATACCCTGTTGGGGTTGCTGGACAGATGATAAATAAGCTCCATTTCCTTGGGCGGCGTATCAATCTGTTTGCCCCGCACCCTGAGTTCATAGTTTTCCATATTAATATACAGATTATCAAACTGAACCACCTTGGATTTCTGTTGGTTGTTTCCGCTGCGGCGCAAAACCGCCTTAACCCGCGCGATCACCTCTTTAGCCTCAAACGGTTTGACCACATAGTCATCCGCCCCAAGCTCAAGCCCCAAAACCTTGTCGAACACCTCGCCCTTGGCGGTAAGCATTATTATGGGACAGGTGGATTTTTTTCGAATTTCCCTGCACACCTGCCAACCGTCAAGCACCGGCATCATAATATCCAACAATATAAGCTCGGGGTTTTCACTCTCAAACTTATCCAGCGCCTGTGCGCCGTTTGAGGCAATGCAGACCTCAAAATCTTCCTTTTCGAGATAAAGCCTTAAAAGCTCACATATATTGCTGTCATCGTCAACCACCATTATTTTCCCGTTCGACATTCCCTCAAGCCTCCTCTAATCTTTTTACATTAATATTTTAGCAAAGAAAATTTATCAATTATGAACATTATTTAAATGTTTAATAAAAATTGTATTATCAATACTGTCAAACCCGTCATTTTTTTATTTCGTGGGTGGCATCGATTACCGTATTGAGCGAAAATGAATACAGCAGGCACTCCCGCACCGGCAGTCTCAGGGTTTTCTCCAGCGCCCGTGCATAAATTTGGAGCTGATCTTTATATCGCTGTATCAGCACATCCGGTGTTTTTACATAATCGGTCTTGTAATCAACAACCGTCAATCCGCATCTTTCCTCGATTACACAGTCGGCGATCCCCTGAATAACCAGCATTTCATTCTCTCCGCCTTGCGAGGCATCTCCTTGCAATAGCTCCTGCGCGGGAATTTCAATGGTGAAATGCACCTCCCGGAGCAGGCGGTCGGCATTCACCATCCTTGAGTATAAATCACTTTCAAAGAACAGTTTAACCCGATTTATCGGAATAACCCCGCCCTGCTCGGGAGTAAGAAAGCCTTGTGTTATAAGCCTGTCGACCTCGCCCTTCGCATTCTCGGCGGCCGCCTTATAATCGGCAAACTGCATAAAGGAATGCAATGCCGTTCCCCGTTCGGCAGGGGTCAGCCCACCTTGGCCTAAAAATGCCGGACGGCCGACCGCCACGTTTTCGCGCCGCACCTCTCCGTGGGAAAGCTCGGATGCCGCCAGCTTGGCAGGTAACGCGCTGAATTGGGCAAACGGATAGCTGTACTCT
>JAQUHC010000142.1 GCA_028683785.1 Oscillospiraceae bacterium | reverse complement strand
TTATATGAAAACCATGAACCGGATTTTTGAATTATATCCAACTTAACAGCCAAATCTAACAACTCACCGTCGCGTGAAATACCCTCACCGTATATAATATCAAATTCAGCTTCTTTAAACGGAGGCGCAACCTTATTTTTTACAACCCTGACGCGGGTATGAGAACCAATTGCTTCATTGCCTGATTTCAAGGTCTCGGTACGGCGCACATCAAGCCGGACGGAGGCATAATATTTAAGCGCATTTCCGCCTGCCGTAACCTCAGGATTTCCATATATAACCCCCACCTTCAGGCGGAGCTGATTGATAAAAACAGTCATACAGTTTGATTTTGACACAGCTCCCGCCAGTTTACGCATTGCCTGCGACATAAGTCTTGCCTGCAATCCGACATGCGAATCCCCCATATCCCCCTCTATTTCGGCACGAGGTACAAGCGCAGCCACCGAATCTATGACCACAATATCAACCGCGCCGGAGCGGATAAGAGCCTCTGTAATCTCAAGAGCCTGCTCACCGGTATCGGGTTGGGAAACGAGAAGGGAATCAACATCCACGCCCAGAGCGCCGGCATATACCGGGTCAAGCGCATGTTCAACATCAATGAATGCGGCCTCTCCGCCCATCTTCTGAGCCTCGGCGACAACATGCAGTGCCAGCGTTGTCTTACCGGATGCTTCCGGCCCATAAATCTCAACAATACGACCACGGGGAAGCCCTCCGATTCCGAGCGCCGCATCCAACATAAGCGAACCGGTTGGGATTGAATCCACATTCATACCGACATTTTGCCCGAGACGCATAATCGCGCCCTTACCGTAATTTTTTTCTATCTGCTGAAGCGCCAGTTCCAGTGCCTTTTTCTTGTTATCATTATCCGCATTTTCTTTTGCAGTTTTGACTGTTTTCTTTTCATTGACCGGCATTAATAAGACCTCCCAACGATTTTGTAGACTTAACCTAATCAGTATTATAATAGGAATTTAATTAAAAATCAACCCAAATCCGTACATTTGTTCTTTTTTCTCTTATCTCTCCATAGAACAAGAAGTACGGCAAGCCCAAGTCCTGTCAGAAAACCCGAAAAGTCGAGCACAACGTCGGCCACCAACCCGGCGCGACCGGCAGAAAAAAGCTGTATAAACTCATCGGTTACCGCGACCAGAATGCCTAAAAACAAAGGTATCGTCACATTTTTAATAATTTTTACGGTATATGTACGAAGTGTCAAACACAGCAGTATGCCTAAAATAAAGAATTCTGAGAAATGGGCAAGCTTGCGTATTATAAATTCTGAAACAGAGACAGATATACCGATACTGCTTAAAATGTTTTCGAGAAAAACCACAAAGTTCCCGCTTTGAGCTGAGGAAATCGCAGCGTTTTGAATTGAATTAAGGAAGATAAATGCGGTAAAAAGGACGGATAAAACGGTGAAAATCAATCTGCGCTTATGCGTTTTTTTCATTAAAAATATTCACGTCCTTTCCGGATTCCATATCCGACATTTTCAGATTATCGCCCGAGAAGAACGTAAATCTGACCGAGTGACAAACCAGCAGTTACTTCATGTTTAAAGTATACATAATACTTCACATTTTGAAGTATATCATTTAAGACCATATATTACAAGAATTTGCGAACTTTTTGGATGTTCATTTAACTTGCATATAGCGAGTACGCAAATTCAATAATAAATGCTTGATTTTTTTTACGGAATATTGTATACTTTTGTTCGTCTTAAAAATATGCCGGTGTGATGGAATTGGCAGACGTGCGGGACTCAAAATCCCGTGGTAGCGATACCGTGCCGGTTCGACCCCGGCCACCGGCACCAAAAAGAAAAAGGCGCTGTCAAGCGGCTTTTTCTTTTTGTATTTTTCTCTTTTTTCTTCTCACTCTTCACTCTTATCTGCGCTTGTAAAGCGACTTGTTTCGGATAAAAGGCAAGAAAAAACAACCAAGAGAAGCGCAAGCTTTGCCACACAAAGCATTCAATGCCGCAATAAAACAACGGCACTTTTCGTGACCTCTTTTCAATACATTAGCACATCTTGACGAAACAAAACCCTGTGATAGAATATTAAAATCAGATGAATTTCCATTATTCATGTTGGCAGAGTTAAATTAGCTTTTTCATTACCTATATTTTCGTAAATTTTTTTCGGAGGATAAATGCATTCACTTTTAATTATAATCATATATATTGCGTTTATGGGCAATACCTTTCGGACTCGGTGCAGGCGCAGTAGACGCGGCTTTAAACAATTATGTTGCGTTACACTACTCCTCTCGTCATATGAATTGGCTGCATTGTTTTTGGGGCGTTGGGGCAGCGATAAGCCCATACATTATGGGTTATTCACTGACAATGGGGTTGGGCTTCAATACCGGATATCTCTCGGTAGCCGGCATTCAAATGATAATAACCGCCATTCTTATCCTCAGCTATCCCCTTTGGAAAAGAAAGTCGATTGTAAATAACAATAATGATTGGAGTCGTCTTTATTGCACTTCCCTTGGGAGTTGATAATTTAGCTTTACTTGGGCTTATTATTATCGGACTTGGCTGTGCCCCGGTGTACCCCTCAATCATTCACTCAACACCTTCAAACTTCGGAAAAGAAAATTCGCAGGTGATTATCGATATTCAAAATGACATTGCTTTATTATTACTGTTCGTGATATAATGACTTGTCCTGATTTATGAATACAAGAAAGGAACTCCAACCTGATGTCTGAATTAACCGGTAAATTTATTGTTTTTGAGGGGCTTGACGGTTGCGGCAAATCGACGCAGCTTGAAAACCTCAGGAAACGCTTGAATACACTTTGCCGTCCGGCGGGGAATCGTAAGGTTTTCGTCACTCGTGAGCCAAGCGACAGTGTACCTGGCTTAATTTGCCGCGGTATCAGCAAAAAAACAATCTTTGTCCAGCACGAAACAGAGACTCTTCTTTTTGCAGCCGACCGTTACGAGCATGTTAAAAGTGAAGTTTTGCCGCAGCTTCGAGCCGGAAATCACGTTTTATGCGACAGGTTCTATTTATCAAATTTCGCATATCAGAGTTCCGATACAGACTTTAATACAATACTGCAATATAATCTTGCATCTATGGAGATTATGGTGCCGGATGTAACCATTTTTATTAATGTTACACCTGAAGAATGTGAGCGAAGAAGGTCAATCGAAAGAGCAACCGAAGAGAAGTACGAAAATGTTGAGCGTGCAAAAGAGATTTATGAGCGATATATGCAAGCAATAGAATTCCTTAAGGACCGCAATAAGGTGTTATTAAATGTTAACGGCATGGGCGATTCGGATCAAATCTTTGAAGATTTATGGATTGAGTTAAATCAAAAGGTTTTCACCAAAGAAGATTATAAATAATATATAATAGTATTATTATTTTCTTATAATATTTCCCGTCACTTTAATTGAATAAAACACGGAAGCGTATCGAAGTGGTCATAATGGGGCTGACTCGAAATCAAAAGTTTTTGATTCGAAATCGGCTCAAAAGCGGCAAAACTTAATACGGAGAGGTATCGAAGTGGTCATAACGGGGCTGACTCGAAATTTCCCGGTATAATGGGAACTGAAAACGCCGCAAGGCGTTGGTACGACTGGGTTTTCGGCAAATCAAAAGTTAAAGGTAACCTTAATTTCTAATCGAATTTCTAACGGAATTGATTTTTTCTAAAAATTGAATACGATTTTTATCGCTGTAAAACTAGCGTTAAAATATATATGGAGCGGTATCGAAGTGGTCATAACGGGGCTGATTCGAAATCAGTTTGCGAGCAATCGCACGTGGGTTCGAATCCCACCCGCTCCGCCAAAAAGTTTGTCAAGCATAGTTTTTATATTTGCTTGACAAACTTTTATATTTATTGTATTATATAAATGTGCTTAGGCATACTATATAGTGATCACACTCCGGTGTCCTACGGGCCCGGGGTTTTTTATTAGGAGATTATTTTATGGATAAGAAATTTTCCACAACAAATAGTCAATTGAGAAAATTGCGTTCTCGAGGACTAATTATTCCTAATGGAAGCCGAGCGAAAAGAATTCTTGAAATGGAGAATTACTATAATCTAATAAATGGTTATAAAGATTTGTTTGTTGATCATACATACAGTGGAATTGATGAAAAATACAAAGACAATACTAATTTTAATGAACTTTATGGATTGTATATTTTCGACCGAGAGTTAAGAAATGTTTTTATACGATATATACTTGAAATTGAAAACAACATTAAAAGTGTTACAGCACATATTTTCTCTAAAAAATATGTGCATGACAATTATTTAAAAATTGCTAATTTTGATACAAGCATTAAGAAATGGGAAAAAAATAAGACACAATCTCAAAAAACAGGTGAAGTAGCTGATTTAATTTCAAATTTGCAACGAGAAGTATCGCATCAACTAAAAAAGAACAGCCCTATGATTTCTCACAATATTTTAACATATGGTTATGTACCTCTATGGGTATTAATAAATACACTTTCATTAGGCACAGTCAGTATTTTTTATTCATATATGAAGCAAAAGGATCAAAATGATGTTGGTAGATACTTTAAATTAAAACCCGAAGAGTTAAGTAAAATACTTTTTATTTTATCTATTTTCAGAAACGCATGTGCACATGATGAAAGATTGTTTAATCTTAAGTGTGTAAAAAGAGATCTAAAACCTAATAGCATTAAAGACACAACCATACACAGCATTCTTAAGATTGAAAAAAACTCATCAAACAATTATAAAAGTGGAAAAAATGATTTGTTTGCAATTGTGATTATTTTCAAATTGATGCTTACAAAAAAGTCATTTAATAAATTCTTTTTTTCTCTCAAAGAGCTTATTGATCGCTTATCTAAGGAAATTAAGACTATTACAACTGATGATGTCTTAGAAGA
>JAQUHC010000141.1 GCA_028683785.1 Oscillospiraceae bacterium | reverse complement strand
TCTCGGGCTGTGCAACTGCCGCGCGGAATACCAGACGGCCGATTCGCCCAAAACCGTTGATGCCAATCTTAATAGACATAATCGTTTTTACCTCCAATTTCTTTTTTCCATATATATTCTATCTTTTTTTTACCAATATATCAAGAAGTTCGTCAAAATATTAACCGGCTTTTTTATTTTTGTAAAGTTGTACAAAAGAGTCGCATTCCGCAAGTGAAAATGGGGTATAATAGCTTGTAATTAATTGAAAGGCAGATATAATATATGGCGTTTTCCTTTGGTATCAATAAAAAAACAACAGATGATTTCAGAAAAGAGGGTTGGCTGCGTGAGACTTTGGCCGCCTATTTTTTATCTGTACCCCACCCGGATAAACAAAATCCGGATGAGAAGAAAAGATTTAGCCACTCACAAAGGCTGATGGCAGAGCTTGAGATAATCTCGCTGCTTCAATTTGATTTAATACGCCGCCCGTTAAGATACGGGGATATTAATACGCTGCTGTCGGTTATAATTGAAGCCTGCTCAAGACGACTTGAAGAAAAAAGCATAACCATTGAAAGCTCCCTGCCGGAAAGATGCGTTTTCATGGCTGCCGAACCGCGTCTGGTTTCTTTTGCGCTTATCAGCCTGCTGAGAGCATATGCCGATAATAATAAAAATGATAAAATAAGCGTTCATGTGATGCTGCATAAGCACAGTCTGTCTATATCGGTGGACGGACAACCGCCCGTTTTAAACACGGGAACCAGGGGGTTGGTGCGGGCAGCCGCCTATCTCCATAAGGGCGGGGTGGCAGTATCAAACGGTACAGTGGCGTTTTCCTTGCAAACCCGAATTCGGGGGGCGGTTGGGCTGTATGCCGCTCCATCTGCCGACGAGCTTTTAAGCAACCCGCTTTCTCCGGTTAATATTCTTCTTTCATAAGATGATATGTCTATTTGATATCATCAGCAAATCGAATTCCGCACCGGCGACGCATGTCTTCCATTGTTTCACAAACAGCCAGTGTAATTCTACCCTCTTCATCAATTTCATCTGCAAAGCCGCGGGGATTTTGAGCAAACCTGAAGAAGGCGGCCGCCTCATGGCTCATCAATTGAGGCTTCGGGATATCACCAATCAACAGCCGGCTCTCTTCAATATTATCGATATTTCGTATGAGGGTAATTCCGGTCAGCTTGGAGACAGAATCGATTGTTATTGTGCCTTTTGTGCCCATGATTTCAGAACCCCTGACACTCTGTCCGATTTTTGAATAGGTAAGGGTGAGCTGTTTATCCGGATAATCGAAAATTGCAGAGCCGTATCCGTCGGCACCGCATTTAAGAAATCCTGCCCGGGCGGCAATGCTGTCGGGGCGGCCGAATAGATCAATGGCGGCATAAACGCAGTATATACCCAAATCCATAAGACAACCGGTCGACATTGCGGGGTTAAAAATATTGGGCAGCCGACCCGCCGATAATTCGGAAAATTTCGAGGATAGCTGAGAAAAATCAAACCGTGCCGTGGTAATATCCCCAATTTGCCCGATTGCTTTATGCAGCAGCGTACGAGCGGGAAGATACCTCATCATAATGGCTTCAATATAAACAAGCCCTTTTTGCTTTGCAAGTGTAATCAGCTCTATAAGCTGCGCCGATGTGACGGTGGCGGGCTTTTCACATATAACATGCTTTCCATGGAGCAGAAAAAGCTTGCTCTGCTCATAGTGAAAAACATTTGGACTGGCGATATATACCGCATCAATCGATGGGCATTCAGCCAGCTTCAAAAGATCGGTATACACAGGCACACAGCCGAATTTTTCAGAAAATTCTTTTCCGTTTTTTTCGTTTCGTGAATAAACGGCACCGAGCTGCATGTTACCTGCAATAATAGCCCCTTCAATAAATGACCCGGTAATCCAGCTTGTACCTATTGTTGCATATCGCATTAAAGCAACCTCCTCGGATCGCGGTAAAATTATATTCTGCTACATTCCCGTAAATCGGATTCAGCCCAAAAATTGAGGACATTTTATATTATATCAAATTAATCCAAGAGGCACAAACAAATAAAATCTGCATACGGTTTTTCGCATGCAGATTTTTTTGCCCCTGGGCCGGTCCGACGGTATCCGTCTGGTTTCCGAGGGCGGGTCTATTTTTTTATGGTACTGGTTATTCCGGTTGAATATTTTACTTCTCTTCCGATAGCCTCAACAGGGTTTACATATTCGTCGTTAGTTAATATTTCAATATGAAGATGCGGGCCTTCGGCTGATTCACAGGGAATATCCGATAAACTGCCTATAGCATCCCCAACCTTGACGGTGTCGCCTTCTTTTAATGACGAAACCGTAACACCGCAATAACGCGATTCTATACCATATCCGTGATTGATAACCACAATAGCACCCCATAAGACATCTTTTTTATTTATCGAAACAATCTCACCATCAGCCAGAGCCTTGACCGACTGCCCTTTAGTCCCTTTAAAATCCACCCCGTTATGCACCCGCCAGTCATTCATGGTTTTTGAATAGACAGGCTTGTTGTTACTGTATTCGCAAATAATTTCATTTGACAGCGGCAATATAAAAAGGTCAGCAGCCTTTGCAATGGTTGTTGAATCGGGGGCTTTTATGGTTGTTGGGGTGGTGTTGTCTTTTGGCACATCGGTTACAACCTTACCGACCGGTTGGGTGGGATTTATTCTTTTTTCGGTTGTGATACGGTTAATGATATCAGTCGGCTTTGGCTTGATACCCGTTGTAGATTTGTAGAATGTGGCAATTGCCACCCCTCCCACAGCAACCAGACAAACAGCCAAGGCAAGATAAAAACCGTTAAAGTTCCGCTTACCCTTGCTGCCTTTATCAAACTTGATATGTCCCATATTATTCCTCCATTCCCGTTAGGATTGCCTTTTATTTTGCAGATTATCGCGACCGTAAAGCTTTTATATCTCAACCATTCCGGGACAAAATACAGGTTGATTGAGAAAATTATTGAAAAGTCTTAACCGGAGGTCGTGTCATGAGGCAATCGCTTTGCTAGTATTTTTGACAGTTTTAACTCTTATATGCCGGAAATGAGAAAATAATTAAAAAGAATATAAAAAGCAAAAAACCCACCTTGTCGGCGGGTTTTTTGCTAAAATTAGAGGAGTATTTGTGCGAAGGGTAAAAAGCATTAACTTTTGAGCAATACGGTGCGGTTCCGTTTGCCCGGGTACAATGATATTATAAATAATCGGTAGGTGATTTTTGTGAATTGTCTATGAATAAAGTGTTAGATTTCTATAAAAACATCTTGGAAACTATTGAAAACAGATAAAAACCGCATATTAAAAATCACACAATTTGAATCTGTATTGACTTTTTGCGTTTATAGTGATAACATTAATACCAATATAACAAAGCATTGATGGGGAAGCCCCTTTAAACCGCCCACCAGAGAGTGCCGTCTGTTTGGCTTTGCCAAGCAGGCTGAAATCGGCATAGGGCAGGTGAGGACGGATACCACCCCTGAGTGTGTGCCGAAAAGCGTTAGGTTATCTCCTGAGCATTAAGGCGTACCGGTTCGGCACCGTTATAAACCGCTCCAAAGGTAACCGCCGTAATTACGCCGGTTACAAAGGAAGGGTGGAACCACGTGGATTTATGCCCCGTCCCTTTTTGGGACGGGGATTTTTTATTGAAAGGATGAAATATTATGCTTAAAATCACTTTAAAAGGCGGAGATTTGAGGGAGGTAAAACAGAATACCACCGTTGATTCTCTTTGCCGGGATATTTCTATGGGACTGTACCGTGCCGCATGTGCAGCCAAAATCGATGGTAATGTTGTTGACCTGCGCACAGAGCTTACAGCCGACTGCACGCTTGAGATACTCACCTTCGACAGCCCGGAAGGCAAAAAGGCGTTTCGCCATACGGCTTCGCATATTTTGGCGCAGGCGGTAAAGCGCCTTTATCCCGCCACCAAGCTGGCAATTGGTCCGGCTACCGACAGCGGCTTTTATTATGATTTTGATACACCCGTTCCCTTTACATCAGAGGATCTTGATAAAATAGAAGCCGAAATGAAGAAGATAGTTAAAGAATCGCTGCCAATCGAGCGGTTTATCCTCTCGCGCCAAGAAGCAGTAGAGCTGATGAAATCCGAACAATATAAAGTTGAGCTTATAACAGAACTGCCGGAGAATGCGGAAATTTCATTTTATAAGCAAGGCGAATTTACCGATCTTTGTGCAGGTCCCCACCTGCCGGACACAGGACGTGTAAAGGCGGTTAAGCTGCTCAGCGTGACCGGAGCATATTGGCGGGGGAATTCGAAAAATAAAATGCTGCAACGCATTTACGGTGCCGCATTCCCTAAAGCTGCCCAAATTGAAGAGCATCTTAACATGCTTGAGGAGGCAAAAAAACGGGACCACAATAAAATCGGGCGGGAGCTTGAATATTTTACAACAGTGGATTATATAGGGCAGGGCTTGCCCATTCTTCTGCCAAAGGGAGCGCGGGTAATCCAGCTGCTTCAGCGTTTTGTAGAGGATGAGGAGGAAAAACGCGGTTATCTGTTGACAAAAACTCCTTTCATGGCCAAGAGTGATTTGTATAAAATTTCAGGGCATTGGGATCATTACCGCGACGGAATGTTTATACTTGGTGATGCTGAAAAGGATGATGAGGTATACGCGCTTCGTCCCATGACCTGCCCGTTCCAGTTTCAGGTTTATTTAAACCGTATGCGTTCTTATAAAGAACTGCCCATGCGCCTTAACGAGACCTCAACCTTGTTCCGCAACGAGGACAGCGGAGAAATGCACGGGCTTATTCGGTTGCGTCAGTTCACTATTTCAGAAGGGCATATAGCGTGTCGTCCTGACCAGCTGGAGGATGAATTCCGCGGGTGTATCGACCTTGCTTTGTTTATGCTGTA
>JAQUHC010000140.1 GCA_028683785.1 Oscillospiraceae bacterium | reverse complement strand
GTTGACTGCGCAAATGGTTCGGCAAGTACAACCGCCCGCAAGCTTTTCTCGGCGCTGGGTGCCGATTGTGTATTCCTCAATGACCAGCCGGACGGGGAGAACATTAATGCAGATTGCGGCTCTACCCATATGGAAGTTCTGACCGAAATGGTAAAGAAAATGAAATTCTTTGCGGGGATTGCATTTGACGGAGATGCAGACCGCTGTTTGGCGGTTGACGAAAAAGGAAATCTAGTGGACGGGGATAAAATAATTGCGGCACTTGCTCTTGATATGAAAAAAAAGGGAGAGCTGGACGGAGGGGCTGCGGTTGTGACGGTTATGTCCAACCTTGGGTTGTTCCGGTTTTGCGAAGAAAACGGCATAATTCCTGTTACAACAAGAGTAGGTGACCGATATGTTCTTGAAGAAATGCTCAAAAACGGTTATGAAATCGGCGGAGAACAATCCGGACATATTATATTCCGTAATTATGCGACAACAGGTGACGGCCAGCTTACCGCGGTTAAACTGCTTTCAATGTGCCGTGAACGCGGATGCAAGATGTCGGTTATCGGCGATATGATGGAGAGATATCCTCAGGTTATGGTCAATATAAATGCGGATAACGAGCAAAAAATAAAATACGCCGCAGATACAGCGGTTGCCGCAAGGATTGACGAGGCGGGAAAAACCCTCGGGCGAGACGGTCGGATTTTGGTTCGTCCCTCCGGTACCGAGCCGCTTATTCGGGTTATGGTTGAAGGGCGAAACTTTGAAGCAATAAACCGCATTGCGACATCGGTTGCAGAGGATATTCGCTGCTCTATTAACAATATATAATATATTATTTGATAATCAGTGATCGGGAAGTGAACAAATCGGATGAGAGCTGCCGTAAATTGGAAAGACTATGAGTTGATCGATACATCCCAAGGTGAGCGTCTGGAACGCTGGGGTGATATTCGGCTTATTCGTCCCGACCCCCAGATTATATGGAGTACAAAAAGCTCCGAGAAGTTATGGAGGAGCGCTCACGCGCGATATCACCGTTCTCAAACCGGGGGCGGAAGCTGGGAGATGATGCGCCCACTGCCTGACAGCTGGCAGATTTGCTACGGCTCACTTAAATTCAACCTAAAGCCGATGGGGTTCAAGCATACAGGTCTTTTCCCCGAGCAAGCGGTCAATTGGGATTGGATGGCGGATACCATCCGATGCGCCGATCGCCCGATAAAGGTGCTTAATTTATTTGGATATACCGGGGCGGCAACCCTTGCATGTGTTTCTGCCGGTGCCCATGTTACTCATGTTGATGCATCAAAGGGTATGGTTGCATGGGGGCGTGAAAATGCAGTTTCGACCGGTCTTGCCGATAAACCCATGCGTTGGATTGTTGACGATTGCAGTAAATTCGTACAGCGAGAGCAGCGACGGGGCAATAGATATGATGCAATTGTTATGGACCCACCGTCATACGGCAGGGGACCGGGTGGCGAGGTTTGGAAGCTGGAGGAACAGGTTTTCCCTCTTTTAAAGCAGTGCGCCGCCCTTTTATCCAATGACCCGCTGTTTTTTATGGTTAATTCCTATACAACCGGGTTGTCACCCTCGGTAATGGGATATATGCTGGATACGATATTGACCCCAAAGCTGAAAGGTAAAACAACCGCAGATGAAATCGGGCTTCCTGTTACACAAAGCGGGCTTATCCTGCCCTGCGGTTCAACAGCATTTTGGAGCAGATAATCAATCTGCATTAAAGAAACTATAACTACAATTAATAATGCAATCGAAAGGGAACCCCATGGCATTTATATCAACGCGTAATGTGAGCTTTTATTATGATAAAGAAGACTCGGTGTCGCTAAAACCGGTTCTGGACGGTATTGATTTGGATATCAGTTCGGGTGAGTTTGTCGCGCTGCTGGGTCATAACGGTTCGGGTAAATCCACCCTTGCCAAGCATCTGAACGCAATGCTGTTGCCCACCGGCGGTTGTGTTTTGGTAGATGGCAGAAACACGGCTGAGGAAGATGAAAAATATGAGATACGCCGTATGGTTGGAATGGTTCTGCAAAATCCGGATAACCAGCTGGTGTCAACCATAGTGGAGGAGGACGTGGCATTCGGCCCCGAAAACTTAGGGGTGGAACCGTCTGAAATTCGCCGCCGCGTGGACGAGGCGCTTGACACGGTGAATATGCTTGATTATCGCGAGCACGCCCCGCATAAGCTCTCAGGAGGGCAGAAGCAGCGAGTTGCTATTGCGGGAATTCTTGCAATGCAACCCGATTGTCTTGTTATGGATGAACCTACCGCCATGCTGGACCCACAGGGCAGGGGAGAGGTTCTGGAGACCATATCACGACTAAACAGTGAACGCGGTATGACGGTCGTGCTTATCACCCATTATATGGAAGAAGCCGTGGCGGCTGATCGTGTGGTTGTGATGGACGATGGGCGAATAATAATGCAGGGTACACCACGCGAAATATTTTCGCGCGTGGATGAACTGCGTGCTGTCGGACTGAGTGTTCCGCAACCTACACAGTTATGCTATCTGCTTCGTAAGCAGGGAATTGCACTTCCGGACGGAATACTTGACAGCGAGGAATGCGTTCAGGCATTATCAATGCTTTTGGAGGAAACCAATGTCGGTAATTGAAACACGTAATTTATCATACACCTATTCGCCGGGTACACCCTTCAGAAAAGATGCGATCACCGATATATCCATTAATATTGAAAAAGGGGATTTTATCGGTATAATAGGCCATACAGGCTCGGGCAAATCCACCTTGGTTCAGCATTTAAACGGACTTTTAAAACCGACTTCGGGACAAGTTTTTCTTAACGGAAAGGACATTTGGGAGCAACCCCGAAAAATTCGCGAGGTGCGTTTTAAAGTCGGGCTGGTGTTTCAATATCCCGAGCATCAGCTGTTTGAGGATACAACGTATAAGGATATCGCATTCGGTCCCAAGAATATGGGGCTGGATGAGGATGAAATCGATGAACGTGTACGGCGTGCCGCGAGAATTGTCGGGCTTAAGGAAGAGCTTTTGGGAAAATCACCGTTTGAGCTCTCGGGGGGAGAAAAGCGCAGGGTGGCTATTGCCGGTGTAATGGCAATGCAGCCCGAGGTTTTGATACTGGATGAACCAACATCCGGACTTGACCCGATGGGCAGAGATGCGGTGCTAGAACAAATTCACAATTATCAGGCCGAAAATAATACAACTGTTTTGCTTGTTTCTCACAGCATGGAAGATATAGCGCGTTCAACCAAAAATGTACTTGTGATGAACAAAGGGAATGTTGTCATGTTTGATGAGACACATGCCGTTTTTTCACGCGCGTCAGAGCTTGAAGCCATGGGGTTGGCAGTTCCGTCGATAACCCGCATATTTATGCGTCTGAGGGAGCAGGGGTTTGATGTCGGCGAAAACGCCTATACCGTAAAGCAAGCCTTCGACAGATTATTGCCTCTTTTAAAAAAAGGAGGCGATAAATAATGCTTAGTGATATAACAATCGGTCAATATTACCCCGGTAAATCATTGCTGCACCGGATGGACCCGCGGGTTAAACTAATTTTAACATTTATATATATATTTGCGGTTTTCATCCCCCGTAACTGGGTGGGCTTGGGCATTGCGGTATCCTTCCTGTTTTTTTCAATAATTTTGTCCCGCCTGCCGATAAAGCTAATATTAAAAAGCATTAAGCCGATTCTTCCGATAATCCTGATTACATCTATATTGAATATTTTTTATGTCAAAAAAGGGGATCCCCTTTTTGACTGGGGCTTTATCCATATAAAATCACAGGGACTGGTTACGGCGGCATTTATAGCAATTCGAATTGTTTGTCTTATTGCGGGGAGTTCACTTCTGACCTATACAACATCCCCCGCCACTCTTACCGATGCGCTTGAACGGCTGCTCAGCCCATTAAAGGTGGTTCGGCTAAATGTTCACGAGCTTGCCATGATGATGACGATAGCCTTGCGCTTCATACCCACCCTTATTGAAGAAACAGACAAAATTATATCCGCCCAAAAAGCTCGCGGTGCCGATATGGAAAGCGGGGGCGTTATGCAGCGTATCAGAGCGCTTATCCCGGTATTTATTCCTTTGTTTGTTTCGTCCTTTCGTCGGGCTTACGAGCTTGCAACCGCCATGGAATGCCGTTGCTACCGCGGAGGCGAGGGGCGCACCCGCATGAAGCAGCTTCGTATGCAGGCCTCCGATGCAATATGTGTTTTTGTAGTATTGATGTTTGTTGCAGCATTGATTATTTTAAATTTTTTCCTTACACCGGTGTTTTAGATTTTTTTTTATAATTATACTAAATCCATTCTAATACTAATTTAATTTATAAACATAGATAATATCCAAGTCCGTTGTATATCTTCTTATTATGATATTTCTATATATTTATTTTAAATTAGTATAAAACATTCCAGAATAGAGCGATGCGTTCCTAATACTAATTTAAATTAAATTAGTATAGGAAGAACGCGCCATGAGCGATAATTATGGAATAGTTATAGTTGGATTTAGTATTAGAAATATAACAAAGCGGGTGTTGTGATGACACGCTTGATGCTCACACTGCGGTTTGACGGCAGAGGTTATCACGGTTGGCAGGTACAAAAAAATGCCCTGACTGTACAGCAGACGCTTCAGGATGCGGTTGAGCTGGTGACCGGTGTGCGTTCTGGTATCATAGGATGCAGCCGTACCGATTCGGGGGTACATGCCGATATGTTCTGCTGCACCACCGATACCAATTCCGAGTTACGCGGAAATGCCATGGTTACCGCCCTTAATGCCAATCTTCCTCGGGATATCGCGGTTTATGAATGTAGAGAGATGCCGCAGGATTTCCATCCGAGATATTCGGCATTGGGCAAAAGATATATCTATCGTATCTGGAATGATGAGGTCCGCAACCCGTTTC
>JAQUHC010000139.1 GCA_028683785.1 Oscillospiraceae bacterium | reverse complement strand
TTTATACCATCTTGAAATTACCGGAGAAGTATACCAAGCAACTGCTTAATTCTCTCTTGAGCAAGAGCTAAAAAATTACATACAATCCAGCCGGCGCAGCGTACCCTTGACAAACCGAAGCATTCAGATGCTACGATTTTTTTTGCGAGGGTTGTTGGGCTTGCTTTGCTATTCTCTCCGTCGCCCTCGCTTGCGCTTTTTAGCATCTGAATGCTGTTTGTCAAGGGCGGCGGATTTTTTGCAAATTTTTTATTTTAGACCTTGACTTTTAATAGTTAGTCTTTCTTTCTCGCTCCCCCTACATAGTCGGTGGTTATTGCCAAAACATGAATCATGCCGCATAAATCCATGATGGATTTATGCGGCATGATTATCTCAATATCTCTAAATATTGATCCAGTCGTTCATCCACATATCCGGCAATGAGTTCTATCATTTCTCCCGCATTTTTATCGCGGTGATAGGCATCAAACGCATTATAATATTTTTTTCTATCGCTAAACTTTACATTGATTGCCGGATAGCCGTTTTGAAGTAAATCCAGATTTAAAATAAGCCGTCCGGTTCTGCCGTTACCATCGATAAAAGGATGGATACCCTCAAAATCAAGATGAAACTTTGCGATGCGCTCGATGGGGCGCATTGCTTTTTTGTTCTGTTCATTTTTGCGAATCAGTTCGGTCATTTGCGGCTCAATCAAATATGGTTGAGGTGGCTCATGCACCGCGCCCATGATTTTCACCGATATACGGCGATACACGCCTTTGTCATCCGGTCGATTAATTAAAACAAGCGCGTGGGTATTTTTTATGATAGATTCCGTAATTGGCTCTTTTTCTTCCGCAATCTTTTGAATGTATAAAAAGGCATCCCGATGCCCCACCGCTTCGAGGTGGTCCTTGAGCGGTTTTTGGTCGATGGTGATGCCTTCCAGCACCATTGCGGTTTCTTTCAGTGTGAGCGTATTTCCTTCAATAGCGTTTGAATTGTAGGTAAAATCAATCAGAAATTCTTCCCGGAGTGCCGCAACCTCACCCGCAGTAAGCGGACGGCGACGGCCCAGCTCTGCTTTTTTTGCATCAATGTTTAAAAAGAGCATAGCAAATTCGCCCGAAAGGTCTTTTCCTCTGAGCGTTCTGCCATCTATCGGGCGTGGAGAGTTTTCAGGAATCATATACAGTTTACCCTTTTTTACAACACCAGCGATTTTATTTTCAGCGCACAAAACACGGACTCTTCGTGGAGATAATCCCCATTTTCCTGCCGCTTGCGATACTTTTATATATTCCATCCCGCACCTCCGCATTGCCTACAAATACATATACACTTATTATATTATATTTTAGGAACAATATCAATAAAAACCTCAAAACTATACAAAATATTTACAATTATTATTCCCATAAACCTCTATCTTGAAACATATAAGAATTTATGATAAAATATTTTTGATTAAAAGGAACAATTTAGTGCTACTAATGTCGTTTAATATATATGGGTATATTCCAAATCAAAAGGAGGACTATCGAATGCCAATATTAATTAAGCGACCAAAAGGTGAAAACACAACGCTTATAAACGGCGAGTATCTATCTGCATACTATTTTTTTCCGAAAGAGCTGCTTGAAAAATGCGGCAGAGAAATTGCGGAAATTCCGAGAGTTCCAATGCGGGCGGTATATGAAAAGCAATCCCGTGAAGTGATTGAAAGCGACCTTTTCTTGCTGTTGATGATTGACGGTTTTTCCCATTTAACATGGCCATATATGGGGATGAGAGGAAAAAAAGAAATCTATTCAGGGTATGACCCTGCATGGCAGCTTTCTCATTCGCCTGGCTTTTGGGTTCAGGAACTGCTCGATAGAAGTATTATTCCCGATCCGGTTACCATGGTAAAAACATGGCAAGACGACAAGATCGGATATATGTCTTGGGAAGAAGTTTCTGAGATTATGAGCGAAGTCGTTCCGGCGGTAATGAAAAAACACAATATGTATGCGGTAATTGAAACAGCAAAGGGGTTTCGCTGTTTTGAAGATTTTGATTATCGTGACAGCAATCAAAAGCGTGATTTTTACCGTAAGTGGTACCATACTCGCACACGGCATCCGATTGTTTCGATCGAGGAAGCTCAAACATATGGGTCTGATGATTTTATATCCTATGAAATTCACGACGAAAGTCAGGATTTTGAAAATGATTTGTGTGAGAAAATCGTTATTGAACAATTTAAATCAAAGCTGACACAAAAGGATATGGATATTTTGACTATGCGCATGGAGGGTATGCCCTATGAAGAAATCGCAGATAAAATGGGATATAAAAATCATAGTGGTGTCATCAAGCGTGTCAAACGAATTGCAGAGGGCTATCTGGATTTTTGCGATAGACATGATATAAATTATTAAACCCGCAGGCAGTTGGCTTGCGGGTTTAGCGTTTTATATGGAAATGTCGTTATATTTTAAAGAATCGTCCTTGTATTTTTCGTTGATTAGAAGTTTTTTGCGTACATATTTAATAAAATCGAGAAAACCCTGTAGTTACAAGGGTTACAACAGTTTTAAAGGGGTATCCACAATACAATGGATACCCCTTTTTTCTTATAAAACCCTGTTTCTTCTATTCATCGCACAAGATTTCAAATATCTGCCCCTCGACATCGAACACTTCATCAATGGGGATTTGTTTGTCGTCGCCCATAACGATAAGTCTCTCAAAATCGTCTATTTTTTTAATAACACCGTTCGCTGTAAGATAAGCACCGCCCTTTTTCTTTGTGTCCGGCTGAAAATAGGTTATTGAAATTTCATGTTGTTCATTTATCCTCTCGGCAATGAATTGCAACCTGTCGCTCAAATAATTTTTCTCAGATTCGTCAAGCTCCACACGTTTTTCGGTAAGCCGTGCAGTTTCTTTGACAACGGCATCGTGACCTGTAAGTGCTGCAAAGGGTGAAAATTGTGCTGCCCGATCTATTAATGCCATGGGAGTACGAGCCTTAGAAATAGGCCGGGGCAAACCTATAATGTCATCATATTTTTTACTCATTCTTTATGCCCCCCAATTTGTCGGTTCCGGTCTGTTGTGGTAGCACCTTCCTCCAGATTCATACCTTTTAAAATAGCGTTTTTGCCATGTTTTTTCTTAATATCCAATACGGTTTTTTGGATTTTCTTTTCTCTGGCAAGCTCAGCTTCTTCTTCCGCATACTTAGCTTGCAACTTTGTATAATCGGTAAAGAAATCAAGCTGTTCAAATTTAGCTGTCTTTTGAACAGCGGATTCATCTACAACACGGTTGACCGAAATATTGATTCTTCGGATTAGGAGGTTTTTGTTCACAATGCGGTCGAATAAATCTGTAACAGCATCCAAAATCAACTTTGTCGATGAGGTCTGCCTGCCGAGATTGGTTGTGCCATGGGCAGATTTGGGAACCGAGCGTCCGTAGGCATCGGTGGTGATGGCTCCCTTATACAGCTTTTTTATCTTGGGATCGGTTAGATTCTCTCTATCATAACCCACCGTCAAAACAATTTGGTCGGTTACAAGGTTTTTATCAACTAAATCAAGCACCAGCAAATCGGTCATTTCTCGTGCAATCAACTTTGCTTTTTCAAAAGTATATGGGCTTTGCAAAACTTGTCCGGAACCTATGCTGTTGGACTTTGGTTTGTAGGCTTTAATATCGGCAATAGCGCAAGGCTCGAAACCCCACGCATGATCAATCAGCAGTTCAGCGTTAATGCCAAACATTTTATATAGCAAATCCTCGTTGTAATGCTCGGTAGGTTTGCCTAAAGAACATCTTGCGATATCCCCCATAGTAAAGAGGCCTTGTTCCTCTAATCGTTTTGCATATCCCTTTCCCACCCGCCAAAAGTCGGTCAAAGGACGGTGCGACCAGAGAAAACGACGGTAACTCATTTCGTCCAGCTCTGCAATCTTCGCACCATTTTGGTCTGCCTGAATATGCTTTGCCCGTATATCCATGGCAACTTTTGCAAGGTAGAGGTTTGTACCTATCCCTGCCGCCGCCGTAATGCCGGTGGTTTCAAGAACATCTAAAATCATTTTCGCTGCAAGCTCACGGGCAGAGAGTTTATAAGTATTCAGATAATGCGTAGCATCAATGAACACCTCATCAATGGAATAAACATGAATATCTTCAGGGGCGATATATTTCAGATAAACATTATAAATTTGTGTACTGTACTCAATATAATGTGCCATTCTCGGCGGCGCAGTAATGTAATCCACGGAAAGTTGTGGTGAAGATTTTAGCTCTATATCGTTTGCAGAAGCACCGGAAAAGGTTCTCCCCGGTGCTTTTCGCTGTCGTGCCGCATTGACTTCCTTTACCCTTTGCACAACCTCAAACAGTCTTGCTCTGCCAGAAATTCCATAGGCTTTCAAGGTGGGAGAAACAGCAAGACAAATGGTTTTTTCAGTACGGCTTTCATCTGCAACAACAAGGTTAGTGGTCAACGGGTCAAGACCACGTTCCACACACTCGACCGAAGCGTAGAATGATTTCAAATCAAGGGCAATATAGGTTTTATTTTTCATTTTTGCTCCGGCCGCCTCCTTTTATAATATATTGTTTTGGCATGATTATTTTAATCTGATAATAATAAGTGTACCCTTTAAATTTCCGTTTATTTGAAACTGTCGTCATCCTAAATTGTAGCATAAAGTTGTGGCTTTTTCTACTGAAAGGCAATTATCCTTATGTTAAACTAACAGTTTGGGCTGGCAAAAAAACAAGGCTACCAATCGTTTTCGAGTGGCAGCCTTATCTATTCATTTCATTTATTCTATATCTTTACCCGTTTTACAGGAGCGGTCATTGCCCTATACAACACCTCATCCACCGTATCGGTATAACGATTTTCGCTGTGTAATTTGGTTTTAAAATCATTCAGGCTGTGGATTAACATTTGCCATTCGGAATCGGTCA
>JAQUHC010000020.1 GCA_028683785.1 Oscillospiraceae bacterium | reverse complement strand
CCTGGATTTTGGCTTTCATACCTCCGCCAAGTTGTGGGCATCGGTTATGGCGTCATCTGCCGGCTCAAACGCAACAAGACACGCTACACCTACAACGGTGCCACCATGACCCTTTTATCCGCAGCGTGCCTTTTCGGAAAATGAAAATCGCCGTCTTCAGGAGCTGCCCGTCGTGAGCATTGATAATATTTTTTCAGGCAGGTATACTTCTCAATTTGAAAAATATACATCCGACCAGTTCATTGGCAGAGACGGCTGGATTGGCTTCAAAACACTGACCGAGCTTGCCATGCTCAAAAAGGATAACGGCAGGGTTTATTTCGGTAAAAACGGTACCCTGTTCGATGCGACCGAGACGGTGGATGAAAAACAACTTATCAGCAACGCGGGTTTTGTGCTTGAGTATATTAAATCAGTGCGAAAGGAGCTGCCCGAAGTTAATGACTCGGTTCTGCTTGTCCCGACCGCATCAGAAATCTATCCCGATTTACTTCCGGCATTCGCACCGGTTCCCGACCAGCAGGCTGCAGTCCTCAAAGTAAAAGAAGCTTTCGGGGATGATGTCGCATTATACAACCCCACCGACCTTCTTAAATCCAGTAAGGGTGAATACCTTTACTATCGCACCGATCACCATTGGACGACAAATGCAGCTTATATCGTGTATGACGGTTGGGCGCGGGCAAACGGTATTAATCCGCTGATCCAAGCCGACTTTGATGTAACACGGCTCTCCGATTCGTTTTACGGAACTCTGCATTCAAAGGCTAATCTATTTACAATTAAGCCGGATAGTATAATGGCGTTTAACTTTACACAGTCTGTTCCGGTGTCGGCTGATTACGGTAAAGATAATATTTCAAGCTCTCTGTATTTCGAGGAATATTTAGATACAAAAGATAAGTATTCATATTTTCTTGGTGAAAACCGCCCTCTTATCGAAATAACTACCGGCACCAAAAACGGCAAAACACTCATGTTAATTCAAGATTCCTATGCACATTGCTTTATACCATTTCTGACTTCTCATTTTGAAAATATTCTGGTACTTGACCCCCGTCATCTTGATACCGATTACAAGTCCTATGCGGTTGAAAATGGGGTTACCGACATACTTATATTATATAACCTGCCGAATTTTTCAAACGATAAATCGCTTAAACGACTGATAATGTGATCATAAAGTCAGCAAACCCTTTTCCAGCATTGATTGAGCGGCAAGCAAAACGCCGATTTTTCCCGAATGGAAATTCAGGCCTCCCTGCATATATGCAGCATACGGTTCCCTAAGCGGCGCATCCGCTGAAAGTTCGATTGAGGAACCCATTGTAAATGCACCTGCCGCCATTATAACCTCATTCTCATACCCCGGCATTTCCCAAGGATAGGGCACCACAAACGAATCAACCGGTGCCCCTTTTTGCATTCCCTGACAGAATGCAATCAATGCTTCGGGTGTACCAAGCTTTATCATCTGTATTATATCGGCGCGGGTCTCATCCGCTGTTGGTGATACCTCAAATCCGAGCATGGAAAATAAAGACGAACAATATACCGCAGTTTTCATAGCCTCCCCCACCACATGGGGAGCATTGAAAAGCCCCATATAAAGTGAACGGTTATGTCCGAGTGAAGCACCAACCTCCCGACCAAGTCCGGGGGTTGTCATTCTGTATGCGCATTGCTCGATTAAATCCGAGCGCCCGCAGATATACCCTCCGTTATCCGCGATACCACCCCCCGGATTTTTAATAAGCGAACCCGCCATCAAATCCGCTCCGACGGCAATCGGCTCCTCACGCTCGGCAAATTCGCCGTAACAGTTATCAATAAATATAACAGATTGCGGTGAATGCTTGCGAACCTCCACCACTATATCACCAATGACATCAACACAAAGGGAGGGTCGGGTGTTGTACCCCCTTGAACGCTGAATATGTACCATTTTCGGTTTTATATCAGCCAATGCATCCGAAATGGCGGGCATATCCGGATGCCCGTCTGAATTTAATTCTATCTGCTTATAATTTATGTCATAATCACGAAGCGAGCCGATATCCTCATGCCGCCCGCTCGAATCATCAAGCCCAATCACCTTTTCCAATGTATCATAGGGTGCCCCCGTAACTGTCAACAGGGTGTCTCCCGGCCTCAAAACGCCGAACAACGCAATCGCAATGGCATGGGTCCCCGACACGATGCTGTGCCGAACCAGAGCATCCTGCGCCCCCATAACCTGAGCAAAGACGGTGTCAAGTGTATCCCGCCCGCGATCTCCGTAACCGTATCCGGTTGTCGAAACAAAATGAGTTTCACTCACACGGTTATCAATAAAGGCCGCCAATACCTTTTGTTGATTGTATTCTGTTACCCTGTCAATTTCGTCAAAAGCTGATTTTGCAGCCTTATGTGCAGCCTCCGAAACAGCCAGCAGCCGCTCATCAAATTTAAAAAACGGTGGTTTCATATAGCTAACATTCATACCCTTTCGGTTTTTCTGATAAAATATTCCCGCAGTTCCGGTTATGCCAATTCATCCATCACGGCAAATTCGCATGTAAGTGCGTTTAACAGCTTTAGTGCAGCATCAAAATCCGCTTGCAAAATAACGCAGGATGGAGAATGCAGATAACGGCAGGGCAGCGATACTGCGGCAACCCGAACCCCTTTTCGTGATAGCTGTATAGCTCCCGCATCATTCCCGCCTGCCACCATGCTTTTTGTCTGGGCTTTTATACCGATTTTTTTTGCTGTTTCAAATATAGTGTCGTACAGCTTAATATCGTAAAGCGTGCGCTTATCCATAAAGGATATCACCGGTCCGCCACCGACCCTGCACACCTGCTTATCCGATTCAACCCCGGCAGTATCAGCCGCCGTAGTGGAATCAACAATTACGGCAATATCCGGATTGATTTGGAAAGCGGCGGTTTTCGCCCCCCTAAGCTCCACCTCTTCTTGAACTGTAAAAGCAAGCGTTATATCGTATTCGGGTGTCTGCGCCGCCATCTCAAGCAACAGGGCACAGCCGGCTCTGTCATCAATCGCCCTTGCTTTTAACCTGTCACCGTAGAGCTCTGCATAATCGCTGTCAAAAACCGCAACATCCCCCGGCTTTGCAATATTTAACGCCTCCTGCTTGTTTTCGGCGGCAACATCAATCAGCAGCTTGTCAAACGGCACTTCCTTTTTTTTATCGTCACCCTTAATCTGATGTACCGCCTTGCCTCCGACTACACCATATTTGCCGTTAATCCTAACGCGGCGGCCGAAAATAACACTCGATTCTATACCCCCGACGGTTGCAAATCTGAGGTATCCGTCATCGGTCGCTCCGGTTATGATAAAACCCACTTCATCCATGTGGGCGACAAATGCAAGCTTATTTACAGCCCGCTTCTTTCCCCTTACCTGTGCGATTACATTCCCCAGCGCATCGGTCGAGGCTTGGATTTCGGCGGGAGAGGCTTCAAGAGCCTGCAAAATATATTCACGCACAGCATCTTCTCTGCCCGAAACCCCTTCAAGCGAACACAGCTTTTTTAATCTTGTCATCACAGTCCGCTCCCCCCTTTCTCCGCAAACAGCGCCATCAGCCGCCCTACATTTTGTACATCACGTATATCTATTAGTTCAGACGGGGTATGCATATAGCGAAGAGGAACGGATAACAGCGCGGTTGGGATACCGGCATGGGCATCCGAAATGCTTTCGGCATCGGTGCCTGTTGCCCCGCCCATCACCTCGTTTTGATAAGGAATATCGTTTTCTTCCGCAAGCTTGACCAATTGATTTGCCATGCAGTTATCAAGTGTCGGGGAACGGCCAATCATCGCTCCTTCTCCCAACCTGCCGCATTTTGCACTGTCGGCATCCGGCGTTAATGCAAAGCTCACATCAACCGCAATTGCGTAATCGGGAGAAACCCGATATGCCGATACCGCCGCTCCCCTGCATCCCAGTTCCTCCTGAACCGCAAATATCACGGCAATATCATAGTCTGTTTCGGTTTGCTGCTCTTTCAGAATATCAAGGCAATATAAAATTGCTGCAACTCCGGCGCGGTCATCCATAGCCTTGCCGCTCACATGATAATCGTCAAGAGCTGTAAAGTTCGGTTTAAAGGAAATACGACTGCCTTGCCGAATATGGGATTTAGCCTCCTCGGCATTCATACCGACATCAATCCCCATATCAACAATATCGGGCAGTATATCCTTATCGTCCTTCTTTTTCAGATGCGGAGGAATCGAGCAGATAACACCCGGATAAGGCTTGTCCCCAAAAATCATAACCTCTGCTGCCGGCAAAGCCCTTACATCCACCCCTCCGCATGGTGCAGCATGTATAAAGCCCATATCATCAATATCGGTTACTATCAGCCCTACCTCATCAATATGCGCTTCCAGCAACAGCAGCCGTGCATTTTCACCTCCGCACCGTCTGTAACCGATAACATTCCCCAGGGCATCCCGTTCAATCTCATCACAAAATTCGCCCAGCATTGACTGCGCTTCATCGGCGGCCTGAGTCAATCCGCCGACCCCGACAGCATTGCTGAGCCTTTCAAGAGAGGATATCATATCCATCATCAGTCATCCTTTCGGGTTTGTATTTCCGCCACCAAGCTTTTGAAATGATTTCCCCGCTCTTCAAAGTTCTTATACATATCAAAGCTTGCACTTGCAGGCGACATAAATACAATATCCCCCGATGTTGCAATTTTACTTGCCGTTTTTACCGCCTCTTCCATAGAGCCGACACGGTAGATCGGCAATGAAGAATATTCACGTATAGCCTTTTCGATGGCGCCCGCTGTTGCTCCCAGCAATATTGCGGCTTTAACGGTATTTTGAGCTGTTTCACCCAGAGGGGTATATGGTATATGCTTGTCGTATCCGCCGGCAATCAAAATAACCTTGCGGTCAAAGGATTTCAGCCCGGCTATCGTTCGCGATGGGCTGGAACCCATGGAATCGTTATACCATTTAACCCCTTCCAGTTTGCGTACAAATTCACATCTATGAGGAACCCCGCCGAATTCCTTTGCATAATCAGGAATTAAATCGGGTGCAACCTTACCCCAAACGGCGGAAATTGCAGCCAGATAGTTTTCAATGTTATGAACTCCGGGTATCAAAATATCGTTTGCTGGCAAAATACGGGTATCTTGACCATCCTTCGTCATTGTGATTATGCCGTCTTGGGATAGCCATGCTCCTCTGTCGGGTTTTGCATTCCTTGAAAACATATAAAGCTGACCAACAGCTTCACCCGCAAATCCGGTTGTATATGATTCATCTGCATTTAAAACGATGCGGTCAGCAGAGTTTTGCCATTTAAACAGATTCTTTTTAGCATCAACATATTCCTGCATATCTGTATGCCAGTCCAGATGATTGGGTGCAATGTTGGTTATAACGGCGGTATGGGGACTTTGTTTCATGCCGGTAAGCTGAAAGCTGGAAAGTTCGATTACAACTTCATCCTCCGGCATGATTTCATTTATAATTGGAAGTAACGGTCTTCCGATATTTCCGCCTAAATGAACTCTGTATCCAGCCGCCTCAAGCAAACCTGCAATTATTGTTGTGGTGGTGGTTTTTCCGTCCGACCCTGTTACAGCGGTAATTTTCGCCGGACAAAGCGAGAAAAAAAGCTCCATTTCGGAAGTGACGGTAACCCCGCGGCTTCGAGCCTCTTCAAACTGAGGAAGATATGGTTTCATTCCGGGTGTACGCAATATTAAATCCGAGCGGGTTTCAGCAAGGGAATCAAGATAATTCTCCCCAAGACAAAGAGCGGCACCCGCTTTTTCAAGCTCATCGGCAGTACCGCCCAGTTCTTCCCTTGTCCTGCGGTCGCAAGCCGTCACCACCGCGCCGTAATTTAGGAATTGATGCACGACAGGTATGTTATTCCGCCCTATCCCGCAAACAGCCACACGCTGTCCCTCAAGTTTTTTAAAAAAATCTGCCGCTTTATGGTTACTCAATGCACATCAACCTTCAATATTAATTTTCCGTATAGGGCCGAATCTTTATGCGTGTTTGGTTTATATTGCACCCGGGCAAAAGCAAGGCTTTTGCAGGACACGCTAGTACATATCAAATAGGGCTGAATCTTCGAGCGTGTCTATTATATATTATACCTGCGGCAGGGTCAATATCAATCGTTCGACGTCCCGTTCTTGTTTCTTAAATTAATAGTGATACTAATTTAATTTATAAACATAGATAATATCCAAGTCCGTTGTATATCTTCTTATTATGATATTTCTATATATTTATTTTAAATTAGTATTATTATGATATTTCTATATATCTACTTTAAATTAGTATTATATATAAACGATTTGGCATGATTATGGATTTATAGGTTCCCATACTTATCATTTACGCCACCAAATAAGATTTATGATTTTGCACACATATTATAATAGACCAACCATTCGGGAGGATATGGAATCCTCCCCTACACCGCCATTTTGATATATTCGCGTAGTGGCGCACCTGTGTGTGCGCCGGTTTTCGCCTTCATAAATGCATATTTTTAGAGCTGACGCATAATGATGTGCATCAGCCCCTAAATGAACACTCAAAGCTTGGTGTATTAAAATCAACATATTCAATACATTTCGTAATAAGTACATCTACAACATCATTTCAAGCCAATAACTGCAATATTATTGTATATATCGCACAAATAAATTTATTTTTTTTTGATTAATGGTAAAAGTTTTAATAAACTATTGTAATATCTAGTAAAGGCAAGTATAATATAATAAGTATTTTGGTGTTATATTCTATTTCACCATTTAATGTTATCTGATCTTATAATTAGCTTTGGAGAGTTTAAATGGTCTTTCAAGTGTTGTTTGCAGTTGCCTTGGCAAAATATAAAGGCTATAATGCTGCGAAAGCTTTGAAAAAAGCTCCGTTCTATCCATTTTATGTTATGGAGATTATTTATATAATATTTCAAATCACCATTTTCCTTAAATGCTACACATTCGTTCCGTATGCCTCAATTTTCAAATCAGTAACCCTTTATTCGCTCTTAATTCCCATTTTTGTGTACAAGCTTTATCTCCCTGCAATTGCAGGTTCAGGTCTTATCGCGGTCGGGTCGATTTTGAACAAGCTTGTAATCCATGCAAACGGCGGGAAAATGCCGGTCTACCCCACCCTCTCGAAATACACAGGTTATGTCACCGAAGAAATGATAAAACATTCCTCCCTGCACTCACTGGGCGGTCCCGATACAAAATTAAAGCTTCTCAGTGATTACATAGATGTCGGTTACAGCATATTGAGTATCGGCGACCTTTTTATTCATTTATTTATTTTTATTGTTTTTTTCTATGGTATAAAAGCTGTAAATAAACCTAACTGACTGACGGGGGATGTTTTTTTGGAAAGTTTATTATTGAGTATTATTCAAAATGTTTTTGTTTTTTTATTTCAAAGTATTTTATTTATTTACGGAATACACCTTTTAAGCAATCAGAAGATTAATATTAAATACTTCATCATTGCCCTTGCAATTACCATGATAACAACATATTTTGCCAGAGAAATGTTGACTTATGGAATTCATACGATGATAAGTATGATTATTTTAATTATACTATCTATGTGGCTATTTAAAATCCCCGCCCAGAAAGCTGTTAAATACGCTTTATTACTGACAATACTTATGTTCCTATTTGAAGGTGTAATTTATTTAATTTTCATGCTTTTAGGGATACCGGAAGTCTTTTTAGATAGTGTTTCCGGAAAGATTGCAGCAGGAATCATATCGAATGTTATGTTAATCATAACTCTTTTTGTTATTCGCTTTATCAAGAAAAGGTCTAAACGCCAAGGGTGAGTAAATGGAAAAAATCGTCGGCAAACTGGCTGATACTATCGCTGCAAATTTAAAATATGATGACGAGCGGAGGGCAGTAATCCGATACGGGCTATATGCGATCTTGCAGATAATAATAACCGCGGTTGTCATTTTGCTGGTCGGCATTTTTACCCACAGCCTTTTGGAATGTATAATCGTCTATATCTCGGTTGCCCTGCTCAGAAAGTCCACCGGGGGTGCCCATGCCAAAACCAGCAACGGTTGTCTTATTATCAGCATAATCGCCGTCTCGGCATTGAGCATTATCTCACGATATTTCACCCTTTTGCAATACAGCTCTATCATCTGTTTAATTTTATCCCCTGCTTTCTTTATGATATCCTGTTTTATAATATACAAGCTGGCGCCGGTCGGGCACGAGAACAAACCTCTCGACTCCCCTAATAAGATTAAGCGGTTGAGAAAACAAAGCTTTATCACCTTGGTTGTATATGCGCTTTTACTTACCGCATTGCTTATTTTATCTATTTTTTACGAGCGCGCCCTTAACCTCGCTTTCAGCCTCGGTGTATCAACCCTCTGGCAATCGCTTACTTTGGTTAAAGCCGTCAATGAATAAATGATGGTTTTAGCATATATAAAATAAAATATGATGAAAGGAGAACAAACATGAAAAAATATCTCAAGCCTTTTCTGGCTGTCACAGCGATGGTTTGCTCCTTTGTAGCAACCACCATGGCGTCTTCTGCGTGCTTGCTTTGGTATTATCAGCCCGAAGAGCCGAAGTCGTTGCAGGACCGCTGAATTTCGGCAATAAGAAAATGGGCGGACAGCCGCGGCGGTTTTGTCCGCCCGCATTCTTTATTCTTACCTCGATTATAAAACCTCAAAACTGTTTCGACACAATACTCTCCGAAGGATGGGAATTCGATATGAGTAATGAATTAAACAATATAAGAGCGGAACGAATTCGTTCATTAATTTTTATATTAAGAATATTAACATTATTTTTTTGTGCCTCTCCGATTTTTCAAAGTATATTTAGAGGTATCTCATCAAATGATGCACATTATATAAGATTTTTCTCTGTTTCGGTTGCTTTTTCTATTCTGTCCATCATAACCTTCCTTTGGTTGACAATTGATAAAAGAAAGACCAATAACAAAGTAATAAGCATACTGGAAATGGTAATTTTCTTCGGGTTTTGTGCATTCGCCGTTTTTTTAAGCGGCTCACATGAGAGCAGCTATAAATTCCTTTTCATTTTCATTATCGTAGCATATACAATCGAGTATAATATGAAAACAGGATTGATCATTGCCGGATGCTCATCCGCTTATATTCTGTTTCTTGACCTGTTATATCAGCCTGACGGTACTGTCAATATTTATTTTGAAAATGATATCGCATTAACCGCAATGTTTTTCATAGTCGCCTGGGCGCTCGGGCATTATGTGCGGCTTGAAAGAAACCATATCGATACCCTGATAAATTTTGTGAACAGGGATGGCTTGACCGACCTATATAATCATCGGTATTTTAACGAATATATTATCAATTATTTCGAAAAAGAAAATGTTGATCAAAAACCCATCTCCCTGATTATGATGGATATAGACGGGTTTAAAAAATATAATAACGTGTTCGGCCATCAGCAAGGGGATATAGCCCTGCGCATTATTGCAGACATTTTAAGCAGCAGCTGCAAAAACAAATTTATACCCTGTCGTTTCGGCGGCGGAGAATTCGGCATCATACTTCCCGGTTACAATAAAGAGCAGGCAACCGAGATTGCTGCAAACCTTAAGAATAAAATAGATTCTTATTCTTTTGAGGTTTAAAACAGTCTGCAAAAAAGCAAGCTCACAATTTCAGCCGGCGTTTCTGAGTCAATGGGTAATACTGATAGTACCATGGCTTTGATTGAACGGGCTGACTCCGCACTTTATCGTGCAAAATTTCTGAGCAACAGCAAGGTGGAAATATTCGCTTCGGTATTTGATAAATTAGCCTCCATCAGGCCGGATGATTTAGAGATCATAGATGCGATGAAACCTGTCAGAACGCTTATTACAGCTATCAACTCCCGCGATAGGTATACATACTCCCACGTCGAGCGGGTGGTTCTTTATTGTGAAAAGTTCTGTAATTATATAGATATGGATTTTGATAACAAAAGAAAGCTTATTTGTGCAGCATATCTGCATGATTTAGGTAAAGTAAATATTTCCAAAGAATTATTGATATCCGAGAAAGCACCGACCGATAAAGAATGGGAATTACTGAAAAAGCACCCGGCTGACAGCGCAAAAATCATTTCAGAAATCCCCGAAATCCGAGAGCTTATGCCCCTTGTACGCAGCCACCACGAGAGATATGACGGCGGCGGCTACCCCGACGGATTAAAGGGTGAGGATATACCTTATCTTACTCGGATTATTACATTGGCAGACAGCTTTGATGCAATGACCCATCACCGACCGTATAAAAAAATTAAGACAGAGCAAGAAGCATTCGAGGATATTCGTACAAACAGCGGAACGCAATTTGATCCGGAGCTTACCGAAATATTTATTGAAGCCATGGAGAAAAGCGATAAAGTCACAATTTAATTTATAAACATAGATAATATCCAAGTCCGTTGTATATCTTCTTATTATGATATTTCTATATATTTATTTTAAATTAGTATTAGAATGGATTTAGTATGACAACCCGCCGAACACGAGGGACAACAAGGCATATGAAAGCAGTATCATACTAAATCCAACTATAACTATTCCATAATTATCGCTCATGGCGCGTTCTTCCTATACTAATTTAATTTAAATTAGTATTAGGAACGCATCGCTCTATTCTGGAATGTTTTAAAATGGATTTAGTATCAGATGCCTCTAAATTATTATGCCAATTTATTATTGAAAAAACAATGCCCTTGCAATCCTAATCGGGTTGGCAAAGGCATTGTTTGTGTTTAATTCGTTATTTCTTCCTGTCACAGCCGCAACCGGGTTTGTCTTTGTCATGATTGGGCGGGAAAAATTCATCAATCGGAAACAGCATTTTGCGGAACAGGTCGCAGGGTTCGTCTCCGGTTTCCGAGCAGTCCTTGGTGGGAATGCAGAAGTCGTAGACCGGAACCAGCATCTGGACATTGCGAATAAGCTGAACAATCGTGAAAATTCCCAGTGTCACATAAACAGCCTTACCCTCATCGGGGTCAATAAAAGCGCCGCCATAGTTATTGGCAATTCCTTCAGGTATTGAGCTGCATCCGCAGTCACAGTCGCATTTGCATTTGCGCCGTTCGCAGGCATCCACAACGCAGGCGGACAATACGATGGGCTCGGCAACCTGAACCTTGCAGACAGGCATGTTTCTGGATATAGGCTGTTGCCTAGCGGGATCGTCCTCACTGAACTCGCTGCTGAACACCTTGACGCTGCCCTCACTTCCAAAGAGAATAACGCGTTTACGGAATACGCAGATGCCGCACAGCTCTGCCGGTGGGCAATTACGGCTTGTAAAGGCTTCTACTTCAATATGGAAGAAGATGGTCAGGTCGCAGGAAAAATAGCCGCGGTTAAAGGGAAGTGGCTCAATATCAATGTATGTTGTGATGACGCAAGCTTTTTTTGCACGTACACTCACTGCACGGTCAATCACCATCTGTTCACGCTCGGTAAAGTATACTCTGAGATCCTCAAGGCAATCCTTATCTGAACATGAGTCATATACACGACCCGCATCGATGCAAACGGCTTCTTTACAGCCGCTATCGTGCATGAATTTGTTATCAGGCATAAATAATCCTCCCGTAAAATGTTAATGGGTATTTCATTACATCTTATGATTTGGGAGGAGTTATGTGATTGATTTTGATTTTGTATCGTTTAAAAACAACCGTATTCCGGAATTTTCATCTTTTTATTTCTCTGCTTTAGCGAGATGTATAAAATTGGCCATAATCTTCTTAATGCCTACCTGTTCAAAACGAATTTCCAACAAAGTGTCATTCCCCATCGGATTTACCGACAATATTTCGCCCTTACCAAACACCTTATGTAAAACCATATCCCCCGGCCTCCAACCTGTCGATGATACAGCCGATTTTACATTTCCTATTTTACCGGGAGCAATACGCATCTGTCTTGTTGAAGCCGAAATACCGCCGCCGGCGATATCCCCCCGATTAAAGGATTTTGGGAAACTCTGCTTGCGCTCATCAACATGTGATTGGTCCTGAAAGTAGTTATATGAGGAAAAGGTGCTGTCATGCCGTTCGATAATTTCCCCCGGAATATCATTCAGAAAACGCGAAGAACGGTTACGGTTGGTCGAGCCGTACAGCATACGGCTGGTAGCATTAAGAATATAGAGCTTTTCCTTTGCCCGGGTGATGGCAACATAACACAGGCGACGTTCCTCCTCCATCTCGTCGGGATAATAAAGGGTCTGCATACCGGGGAAAATGCCTTCTTCAAACCCGGGTAGGAAAACCACCGGAAATTCCAAGCCCTTAGCAGAGTGCATGGTCATCAGCACAACGGCGTCCGCCCCTGCATCATAATTATCTGCATCGGTCATAAGGGCGGCTTCCTCAAGAAATCCTGCCAGTTCCGGATATTCGTCCGGGCTGGTCTCTTCATATTTAATGATTGAGGAAGCCAGCTCGTTAAGATTTTCAACCCGCCCAACCTCTGTTTCCCCCGCCTGCTCCCACATGGCAAGATAACCGGTGGCTTCAAGCATGGCGGTATACAGCAGATGAATTGAAATCTCGGGATCGGCGTTCATATCTCTCAGCCGCTCAATAATATCAGTAAAGCTTTTGAGCTTTACTGCGGCTCGGCTTAAACCAGTATAATTATCGGCATTTGAGATTACTTCGTACAGCGAGATTCCCAGACCGTCGGCAATTCGAGCTGCATTTTCTACGGTGGTATCCCCTATCCCTCTTTTAGGTTCATTAATTATGCGGCGCAGAGCAACGCTGTCATTTGTGTTGTTTATGACCTTGAGGTATGCCATCGCATCCCGCACCTCTTTGGTATCATAAAATCGATGCCCTCCTATTATGCGGTAAGGAATTCCGCTTTTAACAAGCGCCCGCTCTATCGCATTTGCCTGGGCGTTCATCCGATATAATACCGCAAAATCGCCGTAAACTTTGCCTTCGGCCACCCCGTCCTGTATTGTATCGGCAATAAAACGACTTTCTTCATCCTCGTTATCCAAACAATGGACCTCCAGCTTTTCACCTACGGGATTATCAGTCCAAAGGGTTTTCCCTTTCCGATTTTCATTTTTTGCAATAACTGCATTTGCTGCATTCAATATGTTCTGTGTTGAACGGTAATTCTGTTCCAGTCGAATTACCCTGCAGTCCTTATATCGTTGTTCAAAACCTAGTATGTTTTCGATGGTGGCGCCGCGGAATTTATATATGCTCTGGTCATCATCCCCCACAACACATAGGTTACCAGACCCTTGTGCCAGCATTGATACAAATTCATACTGGGAATGGTTTGTATCCTGATATTCATCCACCATAAGATAGCGAAATCTGTTTTGGTATTTTTCCAGAACATCCGGCGCTTTTCTGAAAAGGATGACCGTCTGAAAAAGAAGATCGTCAAAATCCATGGCATCGGCCTCTTTCAGGCGACCTTGGTATTTTGAATATGCAGCTGCTATCAGCTCTTTTCTGTAATCTCCCCGGACACTTACAGAATATTCATCCGGAGTGAGCATCTTATCCTTTGCCCGCCCTATTTCTGAAAGTATGGCTTTATGTGTAAGCGTTTTATTATCGATATTAAGCGACCTCATGCAGTCCTTCATAAGCCGGATGCTGTCATCGGTATCATAGATTGTAAAATGATTGGAATACCCCAGCCTATCTCCGTCCCGCCGCAGGATACGCGCACAAAACGAATGAAAGGTGCTGGCTTGAATTTCACTGCTGTCCTCGCCCAGCATACGAGAAAGCCGCTCTTTAAGCTCCCCTGCAGCCTTGTTGGTAAATGTGATGGCAAGTATTCGCCATGCAGGGCAGGGAGCAACCGCGCAAAGTGCAACGGCGCGTGAAAGCTGCTCAGGGGATGCTGTCCCCGCTGCTGCCGCGCTAAGTAAAGCAATATCGTTATCAGATATTACATCCGGAGTTCGGGTACTTTCATATGCCTTACCGTATTTAACCATATTGGCAATACGGTTGATAAGTACGGTGGTTTTTCCGCTGCCTGCTCCCGCAAGTATCAGCAGAGCCCCTTCGGTACAGAATACAGCTTCCCGCTGACTATCGTTCATTCGGGAAAAGTCCCGCTCCATTATCTTTTTTCGCAGTTCAAGAAATTCAGCTTTGTTTTTCGACATATTCCGACTTCCCTTCAATAAACATACCGTATACCAAAAAATAAAAAAGGGGAAAGACCATAACCATGTCCCTCCCCCTTTTGATAGTATTTATCCGAATAATGTAAGGAGAACACCTGCTGCAACCGCCGAACCGATAACACCCGCAGCATTCGGCCCCATTGCATGCATCAAAAGGAAATTGCCCGGATCTTCCTGTTGCCCCACCTTTTGTGAAACACGCGCTGCCATAGGCACGGCAGAAACACCGGCAGAACCTATCAAAGGATTCACCTTGCCGCCGGTCACAAGATACATCACCTTGCCCAGCAGAACCCCTCCGGCTGTGCCGAAAGCAAAAGCAACAAGCCCCAAAACAATTATCAGCAGGGTTTTGGGTTGAAGAAATGTTGCTGCATTTGCGGTTGCACCCACCGTCAATCCGATGAAGATGGTTATAATATTCATAAGCTCATTCTGGGCTGTTTTTGTAATCCGGTCAACCACTCCGCTTTCGCGGAACAGGTTGCCCAGCATCAGCATACCTACAAGGGGTGCCGCACTCGGTAAAAGCAACACGACCACCAGTGTAACAAAAATCGGGAACAATACTTTCTCGGTTTTTGATACCGGACGAAGCTGCTCCATAACCACTGACCGTTCTTTTTTTGTGGTAAGTAAACGCATAATCGGCGGTTGTATTATGGGAACCAATGCCATATATGAATATGCTGCAATGGCTATCGGTCCCAGTAGTTCGGGCGACAGCTTTGATGTAATCCAGATTGCGGTCGGACCGTCAGCCCCGCCGATTATTGAAATCGACGATGCTTCTTGTGGACTGAATGTTAAAGCTTCTATCCCCGTAAATCCCAAGGCGGATGCACCGAAAAATGTGACGAAAATACCAAACTGTGCTGCCCCGCCAAGCAAAAAACTTTTTGGATTGGCAATCAAGGGGCCAAAATCGGTCATTGCGCCTATACCCAAGAATATGAGAGGCGGATAAACCCCGTACTTAACCCCCTGATAGAGATACCATAACAAGCCTCCGGTTTCGAATTTTTGCCAGAAATATCGCCCGTTCATTTCAAAAACCGGGTAGGTCTGATCAATTACACCCTTTAAATAGTGCTCGAGTTCAGCTTCATTCAACGGAACCAGCGTATTTTGCTGAGGATTCATAATTTCGCCCAGAGGTAAATTTACAAGCAGCATGCCAAACGCAATCGGCAGAAGCAACAGGGGTTCAAACTCTTTTTTTATGGCAAGATAAAGCAAAATGATGGCAATTGCAATCATTATAAGATTCCCGTAACCACCATAAGCAATCCGTTCCCAAAGGCTACCCTCGGTTCCAAGCGTAAATAATTTTTTAAAGCCGGATTGCTCCCATATATCCAAAATTGTTTTAAACAGAGAATTCATATATTTCACCTTTACCGCTTACTTAAAGAAATAATAATCAGAACGGTCTGGTGCTTTCAGCTAACCCGGCAGCAGCCCAGACTGAGCGTTCACTATTGACACGGCGGATGCTGCGAACGGAATATCGGGCCCCGTCGGGGGTCATGGCAGCCACGGCAGCGGCGATGACCGCAACAACCTCATCACTCAATCCATTATTAGTCGCAGGCTTGCACGATGTAATTTTGGAAGAAGGTAACGAGGAGTGTTTTTTTGCTTTTTCATCATGGGGTTTTAAGCCGGAATTTTCCTTTGAGCTGTTTGATTTGCCGTGCATAATCTTTCCAAACAGCCAGAATATTGCAGTAAGCAGAATTAATGTAAGAAACACCACCACAAGACCGATAACAATAACCATACCGGCTTGGGATAGAATATTAAGTTTACTTGCTGTAAAAAAAGAAATCATTTTATCAACACCCATATTAATTATCCATATCCTTCCTTAGCCTTATGCCCTAAAACCTGAATTGTCTTTTATATTTCGGTAGATTGCGTTCATTATAACTAAAATACGCCATTCTTACCCACTATAATTTATTTTATCCATTATACCCTAAAATCTATATGAAAGCAATTAAACAAGCTGAATATTTTATACATTACCTGCTTTTTATCATACTACCTAAAGGACATTAAAATAATCGAAAATTATTATTCAAATATTTGTATTAACCGCGCTTACCTCTTTTTAATGCTGTAAATTTGTGATATAATGAATAAACCAAGCATCTCAAAGGAGTGTTTCACATGGATACATTTGTTGAACAGATAATTGCAAAGAAAAAGAGTGCCAAAGATTATGCGGTTATTTTTGGTTCTATTACCTTTGCTTTTTTGGTAATGTTTTTTGCTCTTCCTTATTTATTGCGTTATTTGGGTTTTCTCGCTGTGCTATTATTTTTTGGCATCGGATACGGTTTATGGTGGCTGCTTACATCGCTGAATATTGAATATGAATACAGCGTTACAAACGGTGATATTGATATTGACCAAATAACTGCAAAGCGCAAGCGCAAACGCATTGTTTCGGTTTCAGGCACAAAAATCGAGAGTCTTGAGCCATACACAACAGAACAGTATTTATCCCGTCAGTTTGACCGCCGTGTCATTGCTGCACCGTCTGAAAATGTACCCGACCTCTGGTGCTTCACATACCGAAGCAGAAAAAGCGGTCATACTTTGGTCGTTTTTCAACCGGAACAACGGGTGCTTGATGCGCTCAAATCAGGGCTTTCGAACCTTGTACTGCGTGAAACAAATAAAAAAATCGAAGAATAGTATTGCTTATTTAGAGGGGGACACCTGTCCCCCTCTATTTTTTCAGGAGGGGTAAAAATGTATATATTAACCACCGCCCAGATGAGGGCTGTCGAGAAAGCTGCAATAGATGATGGTCTTGGAGAGCTGCGTTTGATGGAAAATGCCGGAAGCGCGGCGGCCAGGATTATACGCTCTAAATATAGCGTTTCCGGCAGGTCGGTTGTGGTTCTATGCGGGAAAGGCAACAACGGCGGAGACGGATTTGTCATTGCACGAAAGCTGCTGGATGAGGGAGCAAATGTTAAGGTTGTTCTCACCTGCGGTTTACCGACATCCAAAAGTGCTTCAGAGATGTTATCCAGAATAAAAAACAGCGAAATTGAAATAATCAATCTGGAAACCGAGCCGTATGTTGCGGCGAGCAGTGTCAGCGGGGCTTCCCTTATAATTGATGCGGTTTACGGGCTTGGCTTTCACGGCAACCTGCCCGATAATCTGCGCGGATTTTTCGGTACAGTCAACTCCTGTGAGGCTTCGCTGATTGCGATTGATGTTCCCAGCGGAGTAAACGCAGACACAGGTGATACGGATACCGATGCTTTAAAAGCCGAACTGACGATAACCTTCACCGCAAATAAAATCGGCCTTACAACCATAAACGGTGCAGAATTCAGCGGTAGCGTTACGGTGGTTTCGATAGGGATAGACGAGAAGCTGTTAAAGCCGTATTTACCTGACCAAACTGAAATTAACATTGAAATGGTTAAAAGCTGCTTTACTCAGCGGGTTTCGGACAGCAGTAAAGGCGATTACGGGCGATTACTCACTCTTTGCGGCAGTCGCGGCATGATGGGCGCTTCAATAATGGCCGCCCGAGCCGCACTGCGCTGCGGAGCAGGGCTTGTGGTATATGCTCTCCCCTCTTCTCTCTACCCGATTGCCGCCGCCCGGCTTTGCGAACCCGTCTTTTGTCTTCTTGATGAGACACCTGGTGGTGATTTTGCTCTTTCTTCCCGTACAATCCTGCGTGAACAGGCAAAAACAGCTGACGCAATGCTTATCGGTTGCGGGCTCGGGCAGTCGGCAGGAGCGGCTTCACTGGTTATTGATTGCATTGAAAATACAGAATGTCCCATTATTTTGGATGCAGACGGCATAAATATTATGTCAGGACATATAAATAAATTAAAAGCAGTACGCTCTTCTCTTGTTTTAACTCCGCATCCTGGAGAGATGGCTCGGCTGACCGGTAAGAGTATTTCACAGGTGCAATCCGACCGCATGAACACGGCGAGTCAATTTGCCGACCAAACCGGCGCTGTCGTCGTGTTAAAAGGGCAGCATACCGTTATTGCCTGTCCCGGACAGCAGCCTCTTGTCAATACCACCGGCAATCCGGGCATGGCAACCGGCGGCAGCGGCGATGTGCTTGCGGGCATGATTGCTTCATTTATTGCACAGGGTATGAAACCGAAAGATGCGGCCATGTGCGCCGTTTATCTGCATGGGCTTGCAGGAGACAAGGCTGCCGATAAGCTGTCACAGCATTATATCTTACCCGATGACATTATAAATGAACTGAGCGGACTGTTTTTAATCTTAGAAAATAGGAGCTGAAGCCATGCTTCGCCGCCTCACAAATCTGCTGTTCATTCTTTTATCGTTACTGTTGATACTGCCATCATGTTCAAAAAAAGCAAGCTCGGAACAACCCATAATGATCGGATTTTCATGTAATATCGAAGCAAAATATGATGAAATGAATATAAAGGGGTACCTGACCCGTTCGGCTGCCGGGACACTTCGCTTTGATATTGATGAACCCGAAACCCTAAACGGCTTATCAATGCAGTGGGACGGCAATGAAATATCAATCAAGCTTAACGGTATTTCATTTAATGTAGAGCCGGATAACATTCCCCAAAGCGCACTGGGGAAGTGCATACTCGGCGCATTGGACTCGGCTCTGGGTGTTCGTGATGCAGGTGAGCTTACAGATGAAGGCCTTTTAACCAAAGGGGTCTCATCGGCAGGAGAATTTGAGATCATATCCGACCCTGCAACAGGTAGTTTGCTTAATCTAAAGATGCCATCCGTCAAACTGGAAGCAAAATTTTCTGATTTTAAGCTCATACTAAATCCATTTTAAAACATTCCAGAATAGAGCGATGCGTTCCTAATACTAATTTAAATTAAATTAGTATAGGAAGAACGCGCCATGAGCGATAATTATGGAATAGTTATAGTTGGATTTAGTATCAAAACATAACAGATAATTTAAACAAAGCCGCATTCAGGTGCACAATCCTGAGTGCGGCTTTTTATGGCATTTTTTAAAATTTCACATACTATGGAATGAAGATTATGCTTGTACTATAAAAATATTTTTTTAATATACTGAATATCGTTTAAAAAAAGAGAATCCGGCAACAATAATATTGCCGATAAAAACCTATTATATTTAAACGGGAGTGAAAATTGTGAATGTCCGCAGAGGAGATATATATTACGCAGATTTAAGTCCGGTAGTAGGCTCTGAACAGGGAGGAATAAGGCCTGTCCTCATAGTTCAAAACGACATGGGAAATCGTTTCAGCCCAACGGTTATCGCCGCAGCAATTACCAGCCAGAAGGATAAGTCAAGGCTGCCAACCCATATACAGCTAAATTCCATCGGAAGCGGACTTGCGCGGGATTCTATCGTACTGCTGGAGCAGATAAGGACCATCGACAAGCAACGATTAAAAGAACACATGGGACGGTTAGATGATAATTCAATGAACCGTATCAATCAAGCTCTTAATGTCAGTTTCGGTCTCGGCGGTGAAGCGGAAAACCGGACTACATAAACTGTCCGATAAAATTTAGTTCGTTTTGCCGACAAAAAAGCGGGGCAAATATTTTCGCCCCGCTTTGATATTTTTACTTTTTAATTAATACAAAATACAGAATAACCAAAACTCCCAGTATGATACGATAGTAACCGAATACCTTGAAATCATGCTTTTTGATATAGCCGATAAGAAATTTGATTACAATGATAGATACAATGAAGGCTGTTACAAATCCGGCTATCAGAACCGCCCATTCAATTCCGCTGAATAATAACGGATACTGTGCGCCGTATTTTTCACCGTTTTCCATCGCAAATTTGAGCAGCTTTATACCGCTCCCGCCTAGCATTGCAGGAATAGCCATAAAAAATGAAAATTCTGCAGCGATATATCGTGACGAGCCGAGAAACACCGCTCCGAGTATGGTAGAGCCCGAGCGGGATGTGCCGGGAATAAGAGCCAACATCTGAAAAACACCTATAAAAAATGCCGTTTTAAATCCCATCTGTGAGATGTTGTTAATGCGGGGTGAAACTTTTCGGTTTTCAAGCAATATAAATAGTATACCGTAAATAATAAGGGTTGCCGCGATCACATACCATTCAGATAACACTCCGTCAATCTGATCGTCAAATGCCATACCTATAATTCCTGCCGGTATGCTTGCCACCAGAACCTTTCCCCACAGCGACAGGGTCTGCTTTTTTTCTTTATCTGTTTTTTTGGCTGATAATGGATTGAGCTTATGAAAATACAGCACCAGCACCGCCAATATTGAGCCCAGCTGGATAAAGACCTTAAAAAAATTAAAAAATTCCTCATTTCTTTGGGGTATGCTGTTTACCGTCAGCTTGATGAATTCATCAAATAAAAGCAGATGACCCGTGCTGCTTATCGGGAGCCATTCTGTTATACCCTGTATTATACCCATAAGCACCGACTTAAGTATTTCCATAATAATCATCCGGATTTATCACACCTTTCTTATACTAATACTAATTTAAATTAAATTAGTATTATATAGCAATATGCAATCTGTCAAAAGAATATGTAGGGCACGCACAGAATGCGTGCCCGGATTTTATTCTATTTTATATTGACCTTTACCGATGTCTCC
>JAQUHC010000138.1 GCA_028683785.1 Oscillospiraceae bacterium | reverse complement strand
GACCCTTCCCGCCTCAGATGACCTATCCTCTGTGAAAAGCGAAGCCGCTCAGCGGCGAGATTTGAACAGAGGATAGGTCTTTTCAAAAACGCTCCCTCTGGGGGCTTGCTTTGCTATGCTCTTTTTTGCTCGCTATTTTTTCCTGAAAATAAGCTTGACTTCTAATAGTTAGTCACCTCTTGGACAAATTTAACCATAGAATAAATGAAATCGCAAGGCACTTGCGATGAAATCCGAGCAAGCTCGGATGAAATCTTTTCGCTTTGCTCAAAGGTGAAATCAAATCCGTCCTTCATCGCCGTAGGCGATTTCATCCCTTTAGGGATTTCATCAGCCGTTAGGATGATTTCACCCGTCCGAAAGGACGGATTTAATTGAAAAGAGGCTGAAATTGTATCAATTTCAGCCTCTTTTCATGGAGCTGGTGGACGGATTTGAACCCCCGACCTGCTGATTACAAATCAGCTGCTCTACCGGCTGAGCTACACCAGCATATTATATATATTTGCTTATGAACATCATCATTAACAGCCTTATTAATATATCATGCGGCGTTTATGATGTCAAGAATTGAAAATCAAAAAACAAAAAATTCTGTACAAGTGTTATCCATCATTGACACTTACACAGAATATTTAAATTTTCTTTAGAAGATATTTTTAAAATTTTCTTTAGAAGATATTTTTTAAAAATTTCTTTAGAAAACACTTGCAATTTGTATTCGTATCATGTAATATGATTGAGCGTGACTGCGAAAAGGGCTTGTTTTGCGCTTTTTGCAGGTTTCGCGAGACTGCAACGATATGCGATGACGCGGGAGGTTGCGGCGAATAATACCGATTTTTTAATGAATTTCGGTATTAGCCGGTTTTTCCGCTGAGTATGTCCGATTTTAAACCGGGCGACAAGGAATACTGTGTGAGCGGTTGGCGGTTCCCTCTTTGGGTTGCGGGGATTTGCCGTGCCGAAATCACCAGGACGCTGGATCATACTAATTTGAAATAAATATATGGAAATATCATAATAGAAGTCATAAACAGACTTGGATATTATTTATGTTTATAAATCAAATTAGTATCTACACCCGGAGGCCACATAGGTATCCGGTTTTTTTACCGCCGGCAAAGGAACACCCGGCGGAGTGTGCTGATTTGGCGTTGCCCGCCAACTAATTACTAAGGAGGCGTTTTACAGTGGCAGTCAAAGAAAAAATTCGTATTCGCATCAAGGGGTATGACCATCGGCTGGTGGATCAGTCGGCAGAAAAGATTGTTGAAACAGCCCGCCGCACAGGCGCAAGGGTTTCGGGTCCGGTGCCGCTGCCAACAGAAAAAGAAGTTGTCACAATTTTGCGGGCAGTTCACAAATACAAGGATTCCCGCGAACAGTTTGAGATGCGCACTCACAAGCGTTTGGTGGACATATTACGTCCCTCGAACAAAACAGTTGAGGCTCTGATGGGCCTTGAACTCCCCGCCGGGGTAGAAATCGAGATTAAACTGTAGGGTTTAATATACTGATTTAAATTAAATTAGTACCAGATTTCACGGCGAGGTCAAGTTGGTTTCTTTAAGGCAGAATGCCCAGGGAGATCAACCAATAACCAAGGAGGTATAGATAATGCAAAAAGGCATCATCGGCAAAAAAGTCGGTATGACCCAGATTTTTGACCAAAAGGGCAATGTTGTCCCGGTAACCGTGATCGAAGCCGGTCCCTGCACCGTTGTTCAAAAGAAAACGGTTGAGAATGACGGCTATGCGGCTGTACAGATGGGATTCGGCGATGTTTCGGTCAAAAGAGTGACCAAGCCCATGAAGGGGCACTTTGACAAAGCGGACGTTGCTCCCAAGAAATCGCTCCGTGAATTTCGTTTTGAGAACTGTGACCAATTCAATGTCGGGGATATCATTAAAGCCGACATGTTTGAACCCGGTGATCGGGTTGATGTTGCAGGAACAAGCAAAGGTAAAGGCTATGCCGGCGTTATTAAGCGTTGGGGTTTTGCCCGCCTGAAGGAATCCCACGGTACAGGCCCTGTGTCCCGTCATCCGGGCTCGCTGGGTGCCAACTCGTCTCCGTCCCGGGTATTTAAGGGAAAAAAGGGCGCCGGGCATATGGGTACCGAGCGAGTGACCGTTCAGAACCTTGACGTCGTCAAGGTGGACGCAGAGAACAATCTGATTGCAGTACGCGGCGCCGTTCCCGGCCCCCGCGGCAGCGTGGTGGTTCTCTCCGAATCCGTCAAGAAGGCGTAAGGGAAGGAGGAAATCGAAATGCCCACAGTATCTGTTTATGATATAACCGGCAAGGAAACCGGTACTATCGAGCTCAACGAAGAAATATTCGGTATTAAACCAAATGCAACCGTCCTGCACAGCGCGGTTGTGAACTATCTGGCAAATCAGCGCCAGGGCAACCAATCCACTCTGACACGCGCCGAGGTGAGAGGCGGCGGCAAAAAGCCGTGGAGACAGAAGGGTACCGGACATGCGCGTCAGGGCTCAATCCGTGCTCCCCAGTGGACACACGGCGGAATCGCGTTGGGGCCCAAACCCCGCAGCTACCGTTTCACTTTGCCTAAGAAGGTGCGCCGTCTTGCAATGAAATCGGCTTTATCATCCAAGGTAGCATCCGAGGACATGATTGTACTGGATGCGCTGGAGATGACCGAAATCAAGACAAAGACAATAGTGAACATTTTGGATGCTCTCGGCGCCGACCGCAAGGTTCTCATGGTTATGCCCGAGAAAAATGATATGGTTGTTAAATCCGCTCGCAACATCACCGGGGTCAAGACCGCTCTGGTCAACACCCTCAATGTATATGACATACTTAACGCCGATAAATTAATTGTGGTTAAGGATGCCGTGACAAAAATCGAGGAGGTGTACAAATAATGGGACCTCGTGACATTATTCTGGCACCGGTTATCACCGAAAAAGCGGTTGGAGTGCTGAATGAAAAAAAGTACACCTTCCGGGTGGCAAAAGCCGCTAACAAAATTCAGATAGCCAAGGCTGTTGAAGAGATCTTCGGTGTTAAGGTTGCCAAGGTCAACACCATCAGCATGAAAGGACATTTGCGCCGTCAGGGTCGCTTCGAAGGATATACTCCGTCATGGAAGAAAGCGGTTGTATCCCTTACCGAAGATTCCAAGACGATTGAATTCTTTGACGGCATGTTCTAGACCGAATAGGTCCGGCAAGGTATGGGGCTCGGACGGCGCCTAATGCCTCCACAGCCCCGCAAAGCCAATTATTAGGAGAGTGAAACAAACATGGCAATAAAGTTCTATAAGCCGACCACCCCCGGACGGCGCGGAATGACGGTTACCGATTACAGCGGCCTGTCCAAGGTGGAACCGGAAAAGAGCCTTTTGGCTCCTATTTCAAAAAGCGCCGGCCGCAACAGCTATGGCAGGATTACCGTCCGTCATCGCGGCGGCGGAAGTCGGCGTAAATATCGTATTATTGATTTCAAGCGCAACAAGACCGATATTCCCGCTGAGGTTCTGACCCTTGAATACGACCCCAACCACAGCGCTCACATCGCTTTGGTGCAGTATGAGGACGGCGAGAAGCGTTACATTGTTGCGCCTCAGGGGCTTAAGGTAGGAGATACCGTCGTTTCGGGTACAAAGGCCGACATCAAGCCGGGCAATGCCCTGCCGCTGTCAAACATCCCGACCGGTACCTTTATACACAACCTTGAATTGTACCCCGGCAAGGGTGCACAGCTTGCACGAAGCGCCGGAACCATGGCACAGCTCATGGGAAAAGAGAACAACATGGGGTTGATTCGTCTGCCCTCGGGTGAAATGCGGTACATCCCGCTAAACTGCATAGCTACAATCGGTCAGGTCAGCAATGTCGACCACGAGAATGTAAAATTAGGCAAGGCCGGCCGCAGGCGCCACCTGGGCTGGAGACCGGCAGTTCGCGGTTCCGCCATGAACCCCGCCGATCACCCGCACGGCGGCGGCGAAGGCAAAGCACCTATCGGATTACCCGGACCGGTTACCCCTTGGGGCAAGCCTGCTCTCGGATACAAAACACGCACACACCACAATCGTTCTGATAAGTTCATTGTGAAACGCCGTAACAGCAAGTAAACGAAAGGAGATTCATCATTTATGGGTAGAAGCGTAAAGAAGGGTCCTTTCGTACAGCCAGTGCTGTTGAAAAGGATTCAGGAAATGAATAAATCCGGCGAGAAGCGCATATTGAAGTCGTGGAGCCGAGCATCCACAATTTTCCCGGATTTTGTAGGTCATACTATTGCGGTGCATGACGGCCGCAAGCACGTTCCGGTGTATATCACCGAGGATATGGTGGGACACAAGCTGGGCGAGTTTGCCCCCACCCGAATCTTCCGCGGACACGCCGGTTCAAAGACATCAAACAACAAGTAGGCGGCTGAAAGGAGAGAAACGCAATGGAAGCAAGGGCTCATATAAAATATGCCCGTATTTCCCCCCGCAAAGTACAGATCGTTCTCGACCTCATCCGCAACAAACCGGTTGATGTCGCGCTTGCGATCGTGCGAAACACCCCCAAGGCAGCCAGCGAATATCTTGAGAAGCTGCTACTGTCGGCCGCGGCGAATGCAGAAACAAATCACAACATGGATAGAAATAATCTCTATGTTGCCGAATGCTTCACCGGCCCCGGCCCCATACTCAAGCGTATCCGTCCGAGAGCTCAGGGTCGTGCGTTCCGCATCAATAAGAGGACATCACACATTACCCTTGTGCTCAAGGAACAGGAATAAGCGAGGAGGAGGAATAATATGGGACAGAAAGTCAATCCCCACGGACTGAGAGTCGGAGTTATCAAAGATTGGAAATCCCGCTGGTTTGTCAAGAAGAGCGAGTTTGCCGACACATTGGTAGCCGATCATAAAATACGCGAATATCTCAAAAAGACACTCAATGCCGCCGGTGTACCCACCATCGAGATTGAACGGGAT
>JAQUHC010000137.1 GCA_028683785.1 Oscillospiraceae bacterium | reverse complement strand
TAATGCGTTCCGAAACCATGAAATTCTTTTCGGATCAGAGACGAGCTCGCTGGCGGGCGAACGGGCATTCCCTATTTTTATCGGAAAGGCAAGATTTTTGATGAAGGTATTGATGATACCGTCATGGTATCCCACACCGGGCTCACCGTTGCTTGGTACATTTTTTAAGGAGCAGGCGGAAGCGCTGGCAGCTCAGGGCATAGAGGTTGCTGTTGCTCATGTCGCTGTGGGCGATGATTTTAATCCTAAAAACAGAGGAATTCGCCGGGAGGTAACCAACGGCGTTTTAAGCTATACTTATACCCGCCTCAACCTGACACCGAGATGGGAATATGGTCGAATGAAACAGCGCAGACGGATGCTGGAGGTGCTTTATCGGCGAATAGAAAAGGAGTGGGGGAGGCCGGATGTTGTCAATCTGCGTTCATCACTACATGGTTATGAAGCCGTATCGCTCTGCCGCAAGCATAATCTGCCCCTGTTTTTTATGGAGCATTCCTCTTTTGTATTGACAGAAAAAGCGGACAGTACGGCTATTAAGCGTTTAAAGTATGTGATGCAAAACTCGGCGGTCAATGCCTGCGTAAGCAACGCGCTTAAGGATGTTAAGCAGCCCTTTGGGGACACACGCATAATCCACGACCCGGTGGATGGAGATATATTTAAGCCGAAGGAGGTGCCCGATGGTTCTGATTTTGTTTTTCACGCCATGGGGCAGTTGCGTTCGATTAAGGGATATGACCTTCTCATTCGCGCTTTTGCCCGGCTTAAAGAAAAAACGCAGCGCTCGGTAAAGCTAGAAATTGCCGGAACCGGCTTTTTAAAAAACGCCCTTCATTCCCTCATTGAAGAGCTTGGTATGGAAAAGGATTGCAGGCTGGTCGGAGCAATTCCGCGCGAACAGGTTGCAGATTACATGAATGGATGTAATTGTTTTGTTTGCTCGTCAAGGGTTGAAACGCTTTCCTGTGTGCTTACCGAAGCGGGGGCATGCGGTAAGCCGGTTATCAGCACCGCCTGTGGCGGGCCTCAGGATATAGTTACACACGAAACGGGAATTCTTGTTCCGGTTGATGATGTAGAGGCAATGGCGGAAGCAATGTTGACAATGATAAATATTGCCTCGGACTATGACGGGGGCAGAATACGCGAACTTACATTGAGCCGTTTTGGCAAACAGGTTGTCACAAAACAGCTTATACAGGCATGTAGGGATGCTGTCGAGAGCTCACCTTCATCCTCCGAAGGAAAAGGCGGGAACAAAAAAGGCATTGGCTTAATCATGACCATAATGCTGGAAACTCTGAAAATCAGTACGGTTACAATAGGCGGCGGTTATGTTATGATTTCATTGATCACAGAATGCTATACGCAAAAGCACAAGTGGCTTTCAAGTGAAGAAATGCTGGATATTTTTGCTGTGTCTCAGTCAATGCCCGGTCCGATAGCCCTAAATTCAACAGTAATGGCGGGATATCGCACCGCAGGTATACGGGGAAGCTTGGCTGCGGCGGTAGGAATGACCATACCGCCGCTGGTTATCATGACGGTCATAGCAATAGGATATGCATGGTTTAGAACAAACGAATATGTTTCTGCAATTATGAACGGTATCCGCGCCTGCGTTTGCGGTCTTCTTGCATGGGCAACCATTACCTTAGGCCGTACAGCAATAAAATCCGGTAAAGATGTCTGGACAGCTGTAATTTTCGGAATATCTCTGCTGCTGACGCTGCTGACCGATTTGCACACTCTTATTATTATCGGTATCGGTTTGGTCACGGGGTTGGTATTCAAAGCACTCTATACTATAACCGGAAAAGGGGGAGCCGATTGATTCTGTATTTGCAATTGCTTTGGACATTTTTCAAAATCGGAGCGCTTTCCTTTGGCGGCGGTCTGGGGATGGTTCCTGTTATTCAACGCGAAATGCAGCTGACCGGCTGGATGACCGAGCAGGAGGTTGCCGACATTGTGGCAATATCCGAAATGACTCCAGGGCCTATTGCTATAAACGCTGCCACATTTGCAGGTAGCCGCACCGGCGGAATTTTGGGCGGGGTGATTGCGACGATAGGGGTATCCCTGCCCTCGATAGTGTTGTCGATGTTGGCTGCAAAATTCTTTTTTGCGGTGCGTGACAGCAAGATAGTAAGCGCAGGTATGACGGGTATCAGGCCTGCGGTGAGCGGAATGGTGGGTGCATCTGCCGTTCAGCTGCTGCTGATATCGGTGTTTGGTATGCAGATAGGCGGCCTAACCGTGGGGATTCAGTATGTAGACTGGTTTTACCTTATTGTTGCTGTTGTATCATTTTTACTTTTGATACGCAAGGTATCGCCTGCTCTGCTGATTATTTTATCCGGGCTTGCCGGGCTGTTGTGGCATCTGGCAAATAAATTCATTTTGTGATAGATTAAAATGTAAAGGGTAGTTGTCAATGCAGCTTATGCAATCTAAGAACCTGAATGTAAATGAAAATTGCGGGGTTGTATATTACAGCTTTCCGGCTTTTGACTCTATTCCGTTTGTGCGGCACGGATTTTCTACAAGAATCGGCGGTGTCAGCGGGGGCATATATGAAAGTATGAATTTAAGCCATTCACGCGGGGATAAAAAAAACGCGGTTGATGAGAATTTCAAGCGTTTTTGCAATGCCATAAGCGTTGATGTGAATGATGTGGTTATTTCCGCACAGGAGCATCATACCGTTATTTATAATGCTACCCGACAAGACTGCGGACGGGGGATAATGCGTGAAAAGGGGTATTCGGATATTGACGGGTTGATTACGAATCAGCCAGGTGTGGTGCTTTGCACCCAATATGCCGATTGCGTTCCGCTTTTTTTTGCCGACCCGGTGCAAAGGGTGGTCGGTACTTCCCATGCGGGCTGGAAGGGCACAGCAGCACGGATAGGCAGGCTGACGGTTGAGCGCATGTGCTCCGATTACGGATGCAAGCCGGAAAATATAATTGCCGGTATCGGGCCGTCGATAGGGGTTTGTTGCTTTGAGGTTGATACCCCTGTTTATGAGGTTTTCCAAGCGATGGAGGAAGCTGATTCCACCTGCTTTATTCATAAAATCCGTGATAACCGAGTTATAAAATACCATGTTGATTTGTGGGAGATAAACCGCAGGATTTTAATAAATGCCGGACTTGCTCCGAAACAGATAACAGTTACCGATTTATGTACCCGCTGCCATTCAGATGTATTTTGGTCACACCGTGCGAACGGCAGCAAACGGGGGAGTTTGGCGGGGTTTATCAGTATGTACTGATATTTATATTGATATTGCGATGGAGGGATTACATATGCCCTACCCATTGGTTGAGATGGTTTTATATTTCTTTACGTACAGCTTTTGCGGTTGGCTGTTGGAAACCGTGCTGTGCTCAATTCAGGAGCGCCGTTTTATTAACCGCGGTTTTTTAGGAGGGCCTATCTGCCCGATTTACGGCAGTGCCGTACTGCTGATTTTTATAATATTGATGCCTGTCAGGGATGGATTTAACGATATTCTAAAAGCAACGATTATTATACTTCCGATTGCAACCATACTGGCAACGGTGGTCGAATACATAATATCATGGCTTATGGAAAGGATTTTTCATGAACGATGGTGGGATTATTCCCATATGAGATTTAACATAAACGGCCGGGTAAATCTCGGAGTATCGCTTGGATGGGGTGTTTTGGCAACCTTTTTCCTGTATTTTGTCCAGCCGCTTTTTGAACAATTAGTCGCATTGCTGTTTAAAGTGAATGATATATTGCCCTATTCGGTTGCCGGAATACTGTTTGTGATGTTTGTGACCGATATAATCGTATCCTCTGTAGTCGCATTAAAGCTATGGCACAAGTTTGAGCATCTCTATTATTTGTCCGAGATGATAAAGGGGGTTAAGGAAAGCCTTAAGCTCCCGACAAAAGAGAAAATTCTGGGCAGGATAGACTTGCTATATGAAAAGCTGACCGACAGGGTTGATATTACAAACCATATTAAGATCAAAGGAAAAAACCCGGCTCCCGAATGGCGGGCAATGCCGTTTGATGCGTTAAAACGGCGTATTTCCGAATATGCAAACGAGCTCAAGGAAATGCGGGACGCTTTGATGATTTCAACAAGATATTTACAGCGACGTATGCTGAGCGCCTTCCCTCACATGAGAAAACGCGGGCGCAACACGCTGCTGCGTGACTGGAGAGAGCAACTTCAAAACAGGAAAAAATAATATAGTGTTTACAAAATAATACATTCGCTCATTTTTGGTTGAACATGCGTTTTAATTCGGGTCTCACAAATAATATCAGAGAAAAAACAGAGGCAAGTGCGATTTTTATTATATCCCCGGGCAAGAAAGCAAAGTTCATGGTATATGTTACAAAAAAATCCGCCATTGATTTATCGGTATAAAAAATAATAAGACCAAGTGTCCCGCTAAGATAGCCAAGCAGTATACCAAGCATGCCTATGCAGAAAGAAACCGGAATGTGGATTGATATCCCCAATATCTTTTTATTGATAAGTTTGTTGATAAAATACGATGAATAAATACCCAATAATAATACGATGAAAACCCAACCGAAAATATATCCGCCTGTAGGTCCGAAAAGAGCAGCGGGACCGCCTTTACCGCCCGACATCATGGGCAATCCGCAAAGTGTAAGCAACAACAGAGATATGTATGATACCATGCCGCCCCGCAGCCCCAGCGTAAGACCCATCATGGCGATTATAAAGTTTTGCAGGGTTATCGGGACACCGGGGATTAGATATACAGCCGAGAATAACGGGATATTCCCCACCAATGCAAAAAATGCAATACATAATCCTCCAAGTATCAACCGATATATATGGAGGTTATTTTTGGTTGCCATAAAAATATAACTTCCTTTCGATTGCTGCACAAGAATTTTATTTGCTCTTTTCTTTCAGATATTCTTCAAGTGTTATTCGGCGTGACATAATCTCTTGCGCCGCTTCCTTCCCGACATATCG
>JAQUHC010000136.1 GCA_028683785.1 Oscillospiraceae bacterium | reverse complement strand
AAATAAATATATAGAAATATCATAATAAGAAGATGTTCAACGGACTTGGATATTATCTACATTTATAAATTAAATTAGTATCAGCCCTAAAATTATACATTTATTAAGAAGGCACCGGCATAAACGGCGTAAATTGTTTAAAACAGGCGCACACACAGGTGCGCCGCTACATTGTAGATGATAATTAAACAATTCAGGAGTTCTATCACAAAACAAAGTTTTTCTATTATGATTATAGGCATAAAATTTTATTTGGTGGCGTTGTAGGGGAGGATTCCATATCCTCCCGAATGATTTGCACCGACATTTAACCGATCAATGAAAAAATATCTACAATCTGTTGTTATGCCAAACCCTTTTCACACAATCGTTATTGCTGAACGGGCGGATATGGAATCCGCCCCTATTTCCCCGGCTTTTTTTGCTATTTTCGAGGCTGATTTGTGCGCCTGCCCCCTTGTTTTTTTAAATCAATACCTTCTGATATGTAAGCCTTGGTAATCAGCCGCGATTAATACTTATACTAATTTAAAATAAATATATAGAAATATCATAATAAGAAGATATACAACGGACATGGATATTATCTATGTTTATAAATTAAATTAGTATTATACGTTATTATCATCGGTATGCAATGAGGTTGAGCCGTCAATTACAGGTTGGGCGTTTTCGACATCACCCTGTATTGATGTATTAATTCCTGCTTGTTCATTCATGCCTGAATTTTGCGGATAAATCGTGTTTAACGATTGAGCACCTTCTTTTAGAACAGTTTCTAAATAATCGCTTCCAATGCCGCGCAATTTTGACCAGGCTATCACGCCAAGAACCAAATAGTATAATACCCATGCATGAAAACCAACGTCTATCAAAATAGAAATATCAAATCCACCGATTAAAACCATAATAACAAAAATCAAGCTGTCAATGCTAAAGAGTATTAAGGCTGCTAGCATCATAGCGCGCTTCCGCTCGGTAAAATACCAGCAAAGAAAATAAATAAGAATAATACCAAATGCCATAATTAATCCGATTAATAATGAGGTATTGCTATTCGATTCATCAGCAAAAAGACGGGCGATCTGTAATATCAATTGAGGTGCGGACGCAGAAAAGAGTAAATAAAAACTGGAATTAAAAACAGTCAAAATCGAGTTAATTGTCGTAAAAGCAATCACCAGTAGCAAATTACTTCTCGCTTTTTTAAAGTTTGTTATCTGTTGCAAAATACCGGTTGAATCCATAATACGATAACTCCCCCTTTACAATTTGATTTTTTTGATATTATTGAGCATTTTTTTTATACTTGTACGCCAGAACACCTGAAATGAAGTATATTGATGCTCCCAGAGCAGTAGAAACAAATTGGAACAAACCATCAGTCGGATCTGATACGATTTCTCCTAACGAGCCGATTAAACCGAGAGCCGAAAATCCACCCAATATGAATGCTATTACATAAAAGGCTGTTGCCCCTTTTACATACGGAATACCGGTTCGAATTGTATTAATGATACTGCCGAGAAACTTAAATATCACAATATAAGCAAAAACAATAAATGTACCGAACATGATATCAATTAAAATAAGAATGGGACCAAGTAAGCTGATAATACCGAATACATTAAAACCGTCTAGATTTGGAAGATTTCCTGATTCCTCTAACTTGTTAAGAACATCTTTAATAATTTCATAAAAATATTCATCCAGAGTGCCTCCTGCAATTACCACTCCGACAATTAGTATCAATAAAATTACAATGCATATAAAAACGAATTTAATAATGGTAACCACGCGAATCATTGAAAAACCTGCGGGTGACATCGCATTATTTATGTTATTTGCAGACCGATACGCCATAAACAATCCGATTAGGATTAAAACTGATGGAGCACTTCCGATAATCGCGCCGATAATCGAACCTAAATAAGTAAACGGGCCGATGTCATAATCCGAAAGTTCAAATTGAGACAAAAGCTCACTTGTAAAGGTAGATGTAAAAAATGCTGACATAGCCGACAAAATAATTTGTGTCAACCCAAGAATAAGCAGAGCCAACACCAATCCGGAACCGATCAAATCCCTTATCGCTCCAAATCCACCGCCGTTGCGGATAGGTGAGAATGGATGTTCACCTTCAGATTGCCCATAAGAATAAGGTATGGGAGATGAATAATACCGGCCGAACTGCGGTGGTGGCCCCGAGGGTGCCGGAGGCGGCATCTGACTGGCGGGCGGTACAGGCATTGCGGGTGGTGTGGGTTCAGCAGGCTGAACGGGAGATACATAATCAACCGATGGAGTCGGCAGTGTATCATCGACCGGCAGAGCCGAAGCCGTATTGCCATCCGTTTTAACCGGAGCCGCATCGTCAGCCGGAGTAGCTTGTTGAGGAGGATTGACCTGCTGCGCTTCACTCAACCTTTTGCCGCAACCAATACAATAAATATTAAAATCACTGTTTGATCTGCCGCAACTCTCGCAAGTTTTCATAATACATCTACCCTTCTATACATGAATTCTCCAAATATTTATATAATTATACTTTAAATTCAAAATGTTTACAATAGAAATATCTGTTTTAGGGTTAATCATATTTTTGCAATGCCTTGGCTACTATTTTGCAATGCCGTGGCTATCCATTTTGCAATGCCTTGGCTATCATTCTGGCACATTTATATATATCCCCGCCCCCCATTGTCAGGACAAGATCACCTTCGGATGCATTTTCGACAACAAATACAGCTATCTCCTCGAATGTAGGCAAATACAGCGCCCCCGGAATACGCTCGGTGATCTGCTCGGAGGATACACCCCATTTATTGTCCTCACGCGAGCCCATTATATCGCTTAATATTACCCGATCGGCAGATGACAGAGATTCAACAAATCCGTCCAGGTGGCGTGCGGTTCTTGAAAAGGTGAAGGGTTGAAAAATCGCCCAAACACATTGATAACCCATTCCCTTGGCTGTACTCAGGGTGGCGGCTATTTCTGTGGGATGGTGTGCATAATCATCGGCTACGGTAATCCCGGCGAAAGTTCCGAGAAATTCAAATCGGCGGCCTGCCCCGGTAAATGATTCCAGCCCGTCTGTAATCTGCTCGGCGTTCGCACCGCACCAATGAGCAGATGCGGCAGCAGCCAGCGAATTCAAGACATTATGCAGCCCCGGCACACCAAGGCAAATATGCGAATATTTTTTATCCTTATAATACAAATCATATTCATAATATGATCCGTTAATAAGTTTAATATCCTTTGCACCCCAATCCAGTCCGTCTTTAAGACCGAATGTGATTATCTGCCTGTCGGCAATACCTTCAACCGCCTTTAGTGAATTGGCATCATCGGCGTTTACAATCACCGCGCGGGACGCAAGGGCGGCAAAACGACTAAAGGATTTTATTACATTCTCAAGGGTTCCGAAATAATCCAGATGGTCGGCATCAATATTCAAAATCACCGATACTGCGGGGGTCATGGAAAGGTAATGATCCTGATATTCACAAGCCTCGCATACCATAATATCGCTGCTCCCGGCACGACCGTTGGCATTTATCAAGGGGAGTCGCCCGCCTATGAAAACCGATGGGTCAAATCCGCCCTTGAGCAATATCTGTGCCAGCATGGATGTAGTGGTGGTTTTACCGTGGGTCCCCGCGACCCCTATTGTATCGGGATATTTCTGTGTTATCAGTCCAAGCAGCTTGCCCCGTTCAATTAAAGGTATACCGTTGTTTGTAGCCCATACAAGCTCAGGGTTTTGAGGATTTACCGCCGCTGTATATACAACCAGTTCTGCTTGACCGACATTCTGCTCCCGTTGTGTCAGTGTCACCTGTATGCCGAGGGAACGCATTCTTTCAACATTGTCCGATTGGTTTATATCGGAACCTGTGATTATATATCCTCTTGAATGAAGTATTTCGGCAAGCGGACTCATGCCTGAACCGCCTATGCCAACAAAATGCACCCGTTTAACCCCGTATAAAACATTCCTGTTATCCATGTATATTTTCCATGCCTTTCCTGAGTTGTATATTCAAAGTCTATCTTATAAAACTCTGCTCCTGTTTAATATTATATTGCTGATACATCCGAAAATAAACATCTATTTTCATTTTACTGTTAAATTTAATATGCTATAATCTCCTTGAAGGGGTGAGAATCGTGATTTTACCGAATGATGTCATGAACATAATCGAAACTATAGAATCAGCCGGATATGAGGCATGGGCGGTCGGCGGCTGTGTTCGCGACAGCCTGTTAGGGCTTGATCCGAAAGATTATGATATTGCTACCTCCTGCCCTTTTGCCGTCATAAGTACGCTTTTCCCCCGGACCGTTAAAACAGGAGAAGCTTACGGAACCATAACCGTACTGACCCCGTCAATTCCGGTTGAGGTTACCGTATTCCGTCTTGAATCAGATTATATCGACGCTCGGCACCCGAAAAAGGTGCTGCCCGCTCACGATATAGAAACCGATTTATCAAGGCGGGATTTCACAATTAATGCAATGGCATGGCACCCTAAGCGCGGACTTTGTGACCCTTTCGGCGGAAAGGCAGACCTGAAAAGACGGATGATACGTGCGGTCGGAGATCCCGACATACGTTTTAAAGAGGATGCCCTTCGCATTCTGCGCTGTCTTCGCTTTGCTTCCGAACTGGATTTTGATATTGAAAGCAATACGCAAGAATCAGTGCAAAATCTTGCACCAACCCTAAAAAGCATAAGCGCCGAGCGTATTTCAGCTGAGCTTCGCCGCCTGCTTGCGGGTGTACGCCCTCAGCTTTGCGCCTTGGCAATTAAATACGGCGGGCTTGCCGATTACGGTTTAGAGCATATAAAACAGCCCCAGCTGCTCTGCCGTATTCCCAATTCGGCCACCCTGAGGCTTGCGGGGCTTTTATGGTTGTGTATGGACGACAGATCGGCATCAAAAATACAAAGTATCCTGCGCACAATGCGTATGGATAATCTAACAATCCACAGGGTTAAAAGCCT
>JAQUHC010000019.1 GCA_028683785.1 Oscillospiraceae bacterium | reverse complement strand
GTATTGTCGAAGCCATGAAAATGATGAACGAAATTCCCGCTCCGATTTCGGGAAAGGTATCCCGAATAATTGCAGAGCCGGAAGGAGCGGTCGAATATCATCAACCGCTTATGTTTATTGAGCGGGAAAAGGAATAAATTGGTGTGGCTTTGGGCAAGAATTATACCATCTTATCTATGATACAGAAAGGCACGGCAAAAGTTATGTTCCGTAAAGTGTTGATTGCCAACCGCGGTGAAATTGCGGTTCGCATTATACGCGCCTGCAAGGAAATGGGTATTGAAACGGTGGCCATATACTCCACACCCGACAGCGATGCTTTGCATGCCCAGCTTGCGGACGAGGCTGTATGCGTAGGCCCCGCCAAGGCGCAGGACAGTTATCTTAATATTAAAAACATCCTGTCGGCAGCAATGATTACCGGCTGTGATGCGGTGCATCCCGGCTTCGGTTTCCTCAGCGAAAACGCCTCGTTTGCGGATTTGGTAAAGAAGTGCGATCTTTCCTTTATAGGGCCGGACGGGGATATCATACGCGCAATGGGTAACAAATCGGAAGCCCGTCGACGGATGATTGCCTGCGGCGTTCCGGTGGTTCCCGGCTCGGACGGAGGCGTAGATTCAGTGGAGCAGGGGTTAAAAGAGGCCGAAAAAATCGGTTATCCCGTCCTGATAAAGGCAAGCTCGGGCGGGGGCGGGCGGGGGATGCGGAAGGCCTTTTCTCCCGAAGAATTTGAAAGCGCGTTTTCCACCGCCAAGGCAGAGGCGAAAGCCTGCTTTGGCGATGATGAGGTATATATCGAAAAGCTTATACAACAGCCCCGCCATATAGAATTCCAGATTTTTGCCGACACAAAAGGAAATGTAATTCATCTGGGTGAACGCGAATGCTCAATCCAGCGGCGAAACCAAAAGATGGTGGAGGAATCCCCCTCCCGCGCCCTCACTCCCGCCCTGCGTGAAGAAATGGGCGCTCATGCTGTTACGGCAGCGCGCGCCGCCGAATATCGGAATGCGGGGACCATCGAGTTTGTGCTGGATAAGGACGGCAACCATTATTTTATAGAGATGAATACCCGGGTACAGGTTGAACATCCCGTAACCGAAATGGTAACCGGGGTGGACATTATCCGTGAACAAATACGAATAGCAGCCGGTCTTCCCCTGTCCTTAAAGCAAGCGGATGTTAAGCTGCAGGGTGCCTCAATCGAATGCCGAATTAATGCCGAAAGCCCGTATGACGGCTTCCGGCCCTGCCCCGGTCAGATTATGGGGCTTCACCTGCCCGGCGGTCCGGGGGTCAGGGTGGATACAGCCCTTTACCCCGGATGTGAAATTTCCCCCTATTATGACAATATGATAGCCAAGCTTATCGTACACGGGGCGACCCGTGCCGATGCAATCAGAAAAATGCGCCGAGCACTTGAAGAATTTCTTATTGAAGGCGTGGAAACGAATATTGAACTGCAATACCTTATATTGCATCATCAGGATTTTATCAAAGGCCGGTATGACACCGGCTTCATGGAAAAATTTCTTGATTTGCTGATAGAAAACGAAAAGGCGATCACCGAAATATAGACAAATTATTAAGTTTTTGATAACACACTAATCTGTGATAAGTATCAAAACCGGAAAGGCATGGTCAATAATGATTCCTCTTTTCAAAGAACGCCGACGCAAGCTGACCCTTTTCAAGGCCATGCGTCCAAAACCTGAAAAACTCCCTAACAGAATACCTGAGGGTTTATATACACGCTGCCCCGACTGCAAGCAGGATTTTGTGACCGACCAGATCGCGGCGGGATTTTATGTCTGTCCGGGTTGCGGATATCACATGAAGCTGACCGCCCAAGGAAGACTGAAACTTGTTATTGACAAGGGCAGCCTGCGCGAACTAAACGCCGGACTTGTCACCTTAGAATGCCTTGACTTCCCCGGTTACTCCGAAAAGCTGTCGAATTTGCAATCGAGCACCGGGCTTAAGGATGCCGTTGTCACCGGTTTCTGCACAATCGAGGGTCATAGCGCCGTTATTGCCGTTATGGACAGTCGGTTTATGATGGGAAGCATGGGCAGCGTGGTCGGAGAAAAAATATCACGTGCTTTTGAATACGCCACAAAAAAGCGGCTGCCTGTGATCATCTTCTCGGCATCTGGCGGAGCGCGTATGCAGGAGGGTATCATTTCCCTTATACAGATGGCAAAAACAAGCAATGCGCTTGCAAGGCATCATCAAGCGGGGCTGTTATACATCTCCTGCCTGACCAACCCCACCACCGGGGGGGTAACCGCCAGCTTTGCCTCCCTTGGGGACATCATAATTGCCGAACCGCGGGCTCTTATCGGTTTCGCAGGACCGCGCGTTATCGAGCAGACCATCCACCAGACCTTGCCTCAAGGGTTTCAGCGCTCCGAATTTCTGCTGGAACACGGCTTTATCGACCAGATAGTTGAACGCCCCCGACTGCGCAGCACACTGGCAACCCTGTTGCGGTTGCATTCGGTGACGGCGCAAAAAAAGGGAGGCGGGTAGTTTGAAGAACAAATCCTTCATACGTCCTGCGAAAGGATGGTTGTAGATATGGCTTTACAAGAAGCAGAGGATCGTATCCGTCAGCTCGATATAGAGTTGTCTCGGGCAACAGATACGGCGACACAACGGGAGCTGCAACAGGAAAAAAGCCAGCTGCTTGCCCAAGCATACGGGAGCATAAGCAGCTTTGACCGTGTATATCTGGCTCGTAAAACCACCCGTCCGGGGGTGAGAGACTATATCGGGCGAATATTTACCGATTTTTTTGAAATGCACGGCGACCGCCTTATGCAGGACGACCCGGCTGTTATAGGCGGTATTGCCGCCCTTGACGGAATGCCGGTAACCGTAATCGGGCACTGCAAGGGAAAAACGCTTGATGAAAATATAAAATGCAATTTCGGTATGCCCAATCCCGAGGGATATCGTAAAGCGCTTCGGTTGATGAAGCAGGCGGAGAAATTCCGCCGTCCGATAATCACCTTCATTGATACCCCCGGCGCATACCCGGGGCTGGAATCCGAAATGCACGGACAGGGTGAAGCAATCGCCCGAAATCTGATGGAAATGGGAAGTCTGACGGTTCCGATTATCACTATCGTTATTGGCGAGGGAGGCAGCGGGGGTGCTCTTGCGTTGTCGGTCGCCGATCGTATATGGATGCTGGAAAACGCGGTTTATTCCATTCTTTCCCCCGAGGGGTTTGCATCGATATTGTGGAAGGATTCATCCAGGGCTAGGGAAGCCGCCGAGCTTATGAAGCTCACCGCCTATGATTTATATGCTCGGGGTATCGTCGACAGGTTGTTTGGCGAACCTGCGGGTGGGGTGGACAGTAATTCACGCTCGATTTATGAACGGATGAAAAACGCGCTGCTGAATGAGCTTTCGATACTCGGCAGACAAAACGGCCGCGCCCTTGTTGAACAGCGGTATAAAAAATACAGGCGTATCGGAGACTGCACTTCCAAATGAATAGCAGTCCAAAATGCACGAAAGGATTTTTCGAAATATGAACAACAAAATAACAAAGCTGCTCGGAACTAAATATCCGCTTATACAAGGCGGTATGGCAAACATCGGAACCGGAGGGTTTGCCGCTGCGGTATCCAACGCCGGGGGGCTTGGGCTTATCGCCGCAGGCGCCATGAATACCGAACAGCTCAAAGACAATATTGCAGAATGCCGCCGCCTTACCTCCAATCCCTTTGGTGTAAATATAATGTTGATGAATCCCGAAGCCGATGAAATGGCGCAGATAATCATTGATGAAAAAGTACCGGTCGTCACCACCGGCGCCGGAAATCCTGCTCGGTTCATCCCCGCATGGAAAGAAGCCGGCATTCGGGTGCTTCCGGTTGTGCCGTCTGTTGCACTTGGGGTCAGACTGGAGCGGGTCGGCGCCGATGCGCTTGTTGTGGAGGGCACAGAAGCCGGCGGCCATATCGGTGAGCTTACAACCATGGCGTTGGTCCCGCAGGTTGCTGATGCCGTAAAAATACCCATTATTGCGGCAGGCGGTATCGCCGACGGGCGGCAGCTATTGGCGGCATTTGCTCTGGGTGCATCGGGTGTTCAGGTAGGAACCTGTCTTTTGGTGTCGGAGGAATGTCCTATCCATGAAAATTATAAAAAAGCAATTATCGAAGCCCGCGACACAGATACCACGGTAACCGGTCGTATTTCCGGCGTACCTGTTCGCATACTCAAAAACAAGATGGCACGTGAATATGTCAAGCGGGAAAAGGAGGGTGCCGACAAAGCCGAACTGGAGATGTTCACTCTGGGCTCCCTGAAAAGAGCGGTATTTGAAGGAGATGTGGATTCAGGTTCACTAATGGCGGGACAGGTGGCGGGGATGTGCAACCGAATTCTCCCTGTCGCCCGGATTATTGAGGATATGTTTGCAGGCTGTAAATCCGCTAATAACAAACTTTCCGAGGAGCTTTCAAATTCCGAAGGGCATGTTTGCATATGAAAATCGGATTTATATATGCCGGGCAGGGCAGTCAAACCGTCGGCATGGGAAGGTCGCTGTACGAAAACTATCAAGCCGCGCGTCCGGTATTTGATGACTGTGTCATGGACTTCGATTTAAAGCAGCTGTGCTTTTACGGCCCGGCAGAGCAGCTTAATCAAACCCGATACACCCAACCCTGCATGGTGGCTGTCGCCGTTGCAGCTACATGTGTGCTTACCGAAAACGGAATACTCCCCGATATCGCCGCCGGTCTCAGTCTTGGTGAATACTCGGCTTTATATGCCGCCGGAGCTTTTAATGCGCAGACGGCGCTTTCGCTTACACGCTTTCGCGGGCAGGTGATGGAAAGCAGTGTACAGGATATAGACGGCAAAATGACAGCCGTTCTGGGACTTGAGAGGGAGCTTTTGCAGTCCGCTTGTGATGAGAGCAGCGATTTAGGTACGGTCCAGATTGCAAACTATAACTGCCCCGGTCAGATGGTCCTCGGAGGGGTTGCCGCCGCTGTTGAAAAGGCATCAAAAGCCGCCATAGCAAAAGGAGCGCGGCGGGTGCTGCCTCTCAATGTAAGCGGTCCGTTTCACACCTCCCTTTTATCCCCCGCCGCAGAAAGGCTGGCAGAAAAACTGAGGGATATAAAAATAAATAAACTGAATATTCCGGTAATATTCAACTCCACCGCCCGCCCGCTTCAAAATGATGAAACCATCGCCCGACTTTTAACACGGCAGGTAATGTCCCCGGTTTATTTTGAAGACAGCATTCGATATATGGAGCAGACGGGGGTCACGACCGTAATTGAAATCGGCCCGGGCAAGGTGCTGAGCGGCTTTGTCCGCAAGACCGCACCGTCAATATCTGTACTTTCGGTTGAAGACGCGGCAACCATGGAAGCTGCGATTGCAATAATCAAAAAACAGGAGGTTATCTGATGTCAGATAACAACAAAAAAACCGCCGTCATTACGGGCGGCAGCCGGGGTATAGGCAGAGCTATATGCCTTAAGCTGGCGGAAGAGGAAATGAATCTTGTAATCAACTATGCGGGCAACCATGAAGCCGCCGCACAAACCAAAGAAGAGTGTGAAAAGCTGGGTGCCAATGTGGTACTCATTCAGGGTGATGTGTCCCGAATGAAGGACTGCGAGGCACTGTTTGAAGCCGCCGCGCAATTCGGGCGGGTGGATATTTTGGTAAACAACGCCGGAATAACCCGCGACAACCTTATTATCCGAATGAGCGAAGAGGATTTTGATCGGGTTATTGATGTAAACCTCAAGGGTGTTTGGAACTGTCTCAAGCTTGCCGCAAGAATAATGATAAAACAGCGTTACGGGCGGATAATCAACCTGTCATCGGTGGTGGGGGTTACGGGAAATGCCGGTCAAACCAACTATGCCGCCGGTAAAGCGGGGGTTATCGGCTTGACAAAGTCTCTGGCAAGAGAGCTTGCGGCAAGAGGGGTTACGGTCAACGCCATAGCCCCGGGATACATCGATACCGATATGACGGCATGCCTGAGCGATGAAATCAGGGAGATTATCAAAAGTTCAATTCCCATGCGTCATACCGGGAGCAGTGAGGATGTGGCGTTTCTGGCGGCATTTCTCGCCTCCGACCGGGCAGGATATATCACAGGGCAGGTCGTTCATGTAGACGGCGGCATGGCGATGTAAGCTCTCATTATAATATGAAAGGAATGAGAATTAACATGAAAAGACGGGTTGTGGTGACCGGGCTCGGCGCAATTACTCCTATCGGCAATACCGTTGATGAGATGTGGAACGGGGTTAAATCCGGAAAGTGCGGCATAGATTTAATCACCAGATTTGATACTTCCGACTGCAAGGTTAAAATCGCCGGTGAGGTAAAAGCAAACATAGAGGAACTGATTGACAAACGGGCTGCCAAGCGCATGGACCGGTTTTCACAGTTTGCAGTAATTGCCTCAAAAGAGGCATATAAAAATTCAGGTCTTGAGGATGCAGAATATGAACCAAATCGTTTCGGCGTATTGATTTCGTCAGGAATAGGCGGCCTTGCAACCATCGAACGGGAGCATTCAAGGGCGTTAGAAAAGGGCAGTGACCGTATATCTCCCTTTTTTGTACCGATGAATATTGTCAATCTTGCGTCCGGTAATGTCGCAATCGAGCTGGGAGCTCACGGTATGTGCTCGTGTGTGGTTACCGCTTGTGCAGGCGGAACCAATGCTCTTGGCGATGCATTTCGTCACATTCGCGACGGTTATGCGGAAATAATGGTTGCAGGCGGTGCGGAAGCCGCCATTACGCCGCTTGGAATGGGCGGTTTTACATCAATGAAAGCATTATGCGAAAGCAACGACCCCTCCCGAGCCTCCATCCCCTTTGATGCCGAACGCAGCGGCTTTGTAATGGGCGAGGGTGCAGGCTCTCTTATTCTGGAGGAATACAAGCATGCCAAAAAGCGGGGAGCCAATATAATCGGGGAGATAGTGGGATACGGCGCAACCTGCGATGCTCATCATATAACCGCCCCCTGTCCGGATGGCATGGGTGCGGCAGCCGCCATGACCCAAGCTATGGAGGATGCAGGCATCACATCCGATAAAATCGGATATATCAACGCTCACGGCACAGCCACCCCGCTAAACGACTCCATCGAAACAACCGCAATCAAATTGGCATTCGGTGATCATGCCAAAGCCCTTGCCGTCAGCTCAACAAAATCCATGACCGGACATATGCTGGGTGCAAGCGGCGCTGTCGAGGCGATTGTAACCGTTATGGCTGTTTCCGAGGGCTTTCTGCCGCCTACAATCAACCATATGGTTGCCGACCCGGAATGTGACCTTGATGTTGTTCCCAATATCGGTCGCAAGGCAGATTTAGAATACGCCATGTCAAATTCTCTCGGCTTTGGCGGACATAACGCATCGGTTGTATTTAAAAAGATAAAGGAATGAGCGAAAATGGAGCTTAACAGCAATCAAATTCAAGAAATAATTCCCCACCGCTACCCCTTCCTATTGGTTGATAGGATCACCGATTTTGAGCCTGGTAAGTGGGCCAAAGGGTTAAAATGTGTCTCGGTAAATGAAATGCACTTTTGCGGTCATTTCCCGCAGGAGCATGTAATGCCGGGGGTGCTGATAATAGAAGCTCTGGCTCAGGTAGGGGCAATCGCCGTTTTATCACTCGAAGAAAACCGCGGCAAGACCGCCTATTTCGGCGGTATAAAGGATGCCCGCTTCAAGCGAAAGGTCATCCCCGGCGACCTGCTGGAGCTGGAGGTTGAAATGACAAGGATGCGCGGTCCGGTGGGAATAGGCTCGGCGGTTGCAAGGGTAAACGGCGAAATTGCAGCAAGAGCAGAGCTGACCTTTGCTCTGGGATAAAAAATAGCCTGAAGCATAGATCAGCCTTAAAAAACAGGTTCGTAGGGGCGGATTCCAATATCCGCCCGTTCAAATATAACGATTGCGTGAAAATGGTTTGGCATGATAACATATCGCGGATATGACAACATATTGCGGATATTAGTATAAATCATTCGGGAGGATATAGAATCCTCCCCTACGCCACCAAATAGAATTTTATACCTATAATCATAATAGGAAATCCAATTTGTTTTGTGATTGTATTGTTTAATTATCCTCAACAATGTAGCTGCGCACCTGTGTGTGCGCAGCTTTTTGTCATGCTCGTTTTTCATATACATATGGCAGACACGGTAGACTGTTTTTACATGGCGATCATAGATTTATGACAGTTCCTCATTCGTACGCAACAAAGAACCGTTCAATTCTTCCTCTCCCTTTCAATATTATACTAAATCCAACTATAACTATTCCATAATTATCGCTCATGGCGCGTTCTTCCTATACTAATTTAATTTAAATTAGTATTAGGAACGCATCGCTCTATTCTGGAATGTTTTAAAATGGATTTAGTATTAATACGATTGAACCCCATCAAACGTTGAGTAATCAGTATCAAGTATTTTTCATTATTATACTCTCGACCGTATTGGCTACATGCTCACATGCATCACAACATTTTTCCATGCGGTCGAAAATCTCTCTCCAAACCATCAGCTCAACAGCATCGCGTGAACCCATATACAAACGGCGTACAGCATTGGTATATAACGCGTCCCCTTCTTCCTCAAGACGATTTATCTCAACAATATAGTCGTTTATCGAGAGGGATTTGCGAAAATGGCGAAATTCGCTCATCATTTCTTTCATTGCGTCACAGCATTTATATATCAACCGAGAAAACTCAAGGGTCTCACTTCGGATAGAAAGTACATTAAACATATAAAGACGGATAAGAACATCCTCAACCGTGTCGGTTACATCATCCAGCTTCTGTGAAAGAAGCATAATATCCTCCCGCTCGATCGGGGTGATAAAAGCGTGAGCAAGCTCACTGTTCATTTTGTGCTTGGCGATATCGGCCGCATGCTCCACAACATGCATTTCTTTCATTTTTTCTTTCAGTGTGTCCGGGTCAAAATTCTGAAATATACTATTGAGAATATCAGCCGCCTGTGCCGAATATTCTGCGGCACGTGTAAACATCTTAAAATAATCGAACTCTTGCTTTCTTGCCATACATTCCACATCCTATCAATTAAATAAAGTTTAAAACAGCCATATAAACAGCTTCACCATTAAAAATCCGATTAGCCCGCAGCCGGGGAATGTAAGCACCCAGGTCAGCACCATGTCCTTAACAACCCCCCAGTTGACCGAGTTCAACCGTTTTGCCGCCCCCACTCCCATGATGGCTGTTGTCTTGGTATGTGTCGTACTGACAGGTATTCCGGTCAGAGATGATACAAGCAGACACCCTGCCGCCGCCAGGTCGGCCGAAAATCCCTGGTGGGTTTGCAGCCTTACCATATCCATACCCACCGCCTTTATTATTCGATACCCCCCCACCGAGGTTCCGATACCCATAATAACCGAGCACAACAGCATTAGCCAAACGGGAATATCAAACTCCGAAAGCCCTGTCTGCCCTTTGGTTAAAAAAATGCCCAGTAAAAACACACCCATGAATTTCTGCCCATCTTGTGCCCCATGCATAAACGCCATCGCGGCACCACCGCCTATCTGGGCTGCGCGGAAGAATTTTGTGGTTCTTTGCCTGTCAGACCTTCTGAATATAAAGGTTATAAGCTTTGAAACCAGCCATCCGGAGCCAAAGCCCAAAAGGGTGGATAAAGCAAGCCCGTAAATAACCTTTATCCATTCTGAGCCGTTTATTCCGTCCAAGCCGCCCTGAAGTGCAATAGCCGCACCCGAAAGCCCTGCAATGAGGGCATGGCTCTCACTTGTGGGTATCCCGAAATACCATGCCGCAGTCGCCCATACAACAATGGCAAAAAGGGCGGCGCAAAGGGCTATCAGTGCATTTCGCGAATCTCCGCCGAAATCAACCATCTTAAAAACCGTCTCAGCCACCGTTTTGTTAATCAATGTCATTATAAAAACGCCTAAAAAGTTAAAGATTGACGCCATAATTATGGCAGGCTTCGGCTTTATCGCTCGGGTTGATACACAGGTTGCGATCGCGTTTGGCGCATCTGTCCAGCCGTTGACAAATATGACAGCCAGGGTCAGCAGTACAGATATCAACAGTGCCGGATTGTCAGCCACATCGGATAAAAACTGCACGAATGATAACGACATAAATGGGCTCCTCTACTAAAATATATTATATAATTTTTTATTGTTATCCAGCTTTTTTATCAAAATTCCGGGGTTGGGTGAATTTAGCTCAATCCATGGTCCCTGCTCCCGAATATCCGAAAGGGTATGGGCATCGGAGTTGTATATGATTGATTTATCTTTTATCACCGGATATTTTAATGCAAGCTCATCGGCATTACCTTGCGGCGATATTTCAAAAGCCGTAAAGCCTGCGTCCGGTACCGCTCCCAAGGAGGAAATAACGCTGAAGGACGGACGGTCGATATGGGCGGGAAAGCAGGTTCCGCCAAAACTCCGTACCCGCTGAGCAACCTCATCAATGCTTACCGAGGAAGCGGTTGCCAATAGTATTGGAAAATGCCCGGTGATGTTATCATCCTTATCCATTATAATTTGTGTGCCGAAAGCCTCCGTACTATTCATTATAAACGGCAGAGTACTCTCGATAAAAGCATCAAACTCCATTGCTGCTTGAAGCGTCGGAAACAGACAGATAACATGACATTCCTCTGAAGTGCATAGCTCCATACCCGGAACAACATCAAGCCCCGCTTTTTGTGCGACCTGCACCAGAGCGGGGCAATTTTTGCAGCTGTTATGGTCGGTCAACGCTATGATATCAAGACCCTTCAGCTTTGCCATGTTTACAATATTATTTGGTGTCATGTCGTCATCCCCGCAGGGTGACAGGCATGAATGAATATGCAGGTCATAAAAGACTTTCATAAAGAAATCATGCCCTTCCTGTGCAGAATAAATCAGATAATTCTTTCAAGCTCTATGCTGAGGTTATAAGCTGTTTTTTGGCTGCCAAGAACAGGAATTCGCTCTGACTCTGCCCGTTCTTTTGCATCTTGGTCAAGCGGGCTGCCCTCAGCTAAAATGATACATGATATATCGGCAAGGACTGCAACCGCTATCGCATTTATATTTCCCATAATGGTAATCCATGCATCCCCCTCACGGGCGCGCCCCATAACCCAACTCAGCAGGTCGCCCGAATATCCGCCTGTCACCTTGCGGTCATCCTTACCTTTGACCAATATTTCAAGTCCCAGACTATGAGCGATTTCGGATACAGTCATTCCGATTTTTCCTCCTACTTTGGTAAATGGGGTTCTGCCGCATGCTCACTCGTCACAGATCCTTCAAGCTGACTGAGCTGGTTTGCGATATCCTGAATTTGTCGCCGCATAAGGAATATGCAGTCGGTATCCCGGGCAACCCCCCACACGATATCCTCCGCCAATGCGCGACATGTAGGCGCCCCGCATGACCCGCAATCCAGCTTGGGCAACCCCTCTGCTATTTCATCAATCTTGCCCATAAGTCGCATTGCATCCTCAACCTTATCCGCCAGGGTCATAACCGGAGCAAACTCAAGGGGGCGGGTCCATTGCAAACGGTTAAGTCCCCCCGCATCTTCAAGGCGATTGCAGGAGACGGGAAGATATTTTCTGAGTCTTTGTATGCGTGCGCGGGCAACATATCCGTTTTCGGCGGTGAAAATGCCCCCTACACAGCCGCCGGCACAGGCATTAAGCTCAATAAAGTCAAGTTCTTGCAGCTTTTCATCCTCCAACTCTTCAAGAACCTTTATCACATTCCCAATTCCGTCGGCTGCCAAATGATTTTCATTGAGAAGACCTGCAGCCTCCCCGCCGATGGATGACCAACCAACCCCGATAATTCCGGTATTGGCAATCGGTTCAACCTGCTCCAGCTTGTTCATGTATCCTACCAAACGCGGATAGATATCGCTGATTGACAACACCCCGTCTACATTTGATTTTTCAATTCCGATAGGTACCCGCACATCGGTGACCTTCGCGGCACAGGGTGAAATAAAAAATATCCCTATTTTATCTGAAGATAAACCGGTTTTCTTGATTGCCGCCTCTCTTGCCAGCCCTGCGGCAACCTCCATGGGAGAAGCAAGAGGCAGCACATGATCACATAAATCCGGGAAGCGAACCCTGATGAGCCGAACCACCGCCGGACAAGCCGAGCTGATAACCGGCATTTTCAGCTTGCCGTCCGCCAATAACTGACGGGTCGCATCCGATACAATCTCGGCAGCCCGTGAAACCTCAAAAATATCATCAAAGCCCAAAGCTTTAAGCCCGTTTAAGACAAAATCTATATCATCAAGTCGGTTGAATTGTCCGTACAATGTCGGAGCCGGGAGGGCGATATTATATTCGTAATTTTCTAGCATGTCAAGACTGTCATGCCGCGCCTTTTTCGCATGGTGAGGGCAGACCCGCACACATTCACCGCAATCGATACAACGCTCGGAAATTATCTGTGCCTTTCCGCCGCGGACTCGTATGGCTTGGGTGGGGCAGCGTTTTATACAGTTTGTACAGCCGACGCATAAATCCTTATCCAGCGTGACTGAATGAAAAAATCGATCCATGGTTTAATCCTCCGATGGATTGTACCTGCTTATATAATTGGGATTAGTATCATATTTATTTTGCAAGCACCGTCATTGTAAGTGTGGTTCCTTTCCCCACAACAGATTTTATATCCAGCATATCGGTATATTTTTTAATATTGGGCAATCCCATCCCGGCACCGAAGCCGAGGGAGCGAATATTGTCGGGGGCGGTTGACCAGCCCTCCTTCATTGCCTGCTCAATATCCGGGATACCCGGTCCGTTATCGGTCAAAACGGCTGTTATTCTATCCGGCAGTATCTCGACATCGGCAACCCCGCCGCCTGCGTGTATTGCCATGTTTATTTCGCCTTCGTACATCGCTATTGTCATCCGCCTGACTACATCGGCTGAAAAGCCCAGCCGTTTCAATTTCAATTTCAATTCTCCGGAGGCTTCGCCTGCCCGGGTAAAGTCATCTCCCGGGACTTCAAAATGAAACTTCATTGTCATCTCTACAGGCAACCTTTCCCGAAAATCAAAATACTAATTTCCACCGCGCAACCCGGCTTCATAGAGCAAGCCGCAGGCGGTAAACATCCGGTACGGGGTATTCATCAGAACAATGCCGCGTTCGTTCGCCAGAGCAATAATCTCGTCGCCCGGTTTCTTTCCCCGAACAAACACTATGCAGACCATATCCATCATATCGGCCGTCCGTACCACCTGCGGATTAATAAGACCGGTAAGCAAAACAGATTGGTCCTTAACAAAGGCCAGCACATCACTCATCATATCGCTGCCGCATGCATTATGTACCTCGGTATCTAAATGTCCCTCTCCGGAAATAACTTCAGCTTCTAAAAAATCTCTGACATCAGCAATTGTCATTTATATGACCTTTCCTTTCTTTCGAGCCCGTGGAATCGGGCGTTCGGCAAAGCCAACACCATATAATATACACGGTTTTGAGCCGGGCTGCAATACATTTTCCAACAGTTTTACTCGGTTTTCCCTCCGGGCAGTGATTTAAGCGGGGTTTTACGCCCTATCTGCTTTTTGGCAACCCTTTTGCCCATTAAAATATCGGGTTTGCCTATTCCGTTTGCATCGGGTATAACTCCGATAATTGAATAACCGCATTTGATATAAAATTCATAAGAATGTTGTTTTCGGCACACAATATTAGCAATTCTACCCCCTAAATTGTCATACAAATCGACATCAGCAAGACTGGTGGAACCGTCTAAATCATCGGTACCCAAAATAACGGTAATCGCGCCGCGTGCCGCCGCCTCTTTTTCAAGCGACCTTACCAGCCTTCGCCCGATCCCATGCCCTCGATCAACCTTTTTTACGACAAGGGGATGAAGTTCCCAGACTATACCGTCATAATCGGGAAGCCCGCCGACAATCCCCACCAATCTGTCCTTTTCATCCAGGGCGCAAAGGCATACCCGATTGGGTGCCAAAAGGGTGCTTATTACAGCCCTGGCAATTTCCATGGCAGGCCAAAGCTCCGGATTTTCCAGCAACAGCTCCGCCGCCTGCCGCCTGTGCTTTCGGTCCTGCCTGTCAAGCGGTATTATTTTTACTTTCATCCGGCACCTCATTTTAGATTACGCGTTATGCTATGGTTATAATACTAACCACTGATAAAGCATTTAGTATTATATAACATTTAACCCTTGTTCGCAATAAATAACAGGCATAATCCCATTTAATATTTTGGCAAATGCGATGCATCAACCATTATTATTTATAGAGTCGGTTCCGATTAAAAACCATCATATCATCAACTAAAATATATTGACACTCTATTCGGTGTACATTATAATTATTTAAATAAAATAATTCATTCTATCTCGTTATAAAGGAGATTAACATGTCGAATAATATCGTAATTATCGGAGCGGGATATGCCGGAATACTGACGGCAAAAAAGCTTGCGAAGAGGCTCAGGAAGATCAAGGATGTAGATATTAAAATTATCGATAAAAATCCGTTTCATACCATGCTTACCGAATTGCATGAGGTGGCCGCCGCCCGTGTGGATGAGGACAGCATCAAGCTTAGCCTTAAAAAGGTGTTCGCGGGCAGAAATGTTCAGGTAATAACCGACACCATTCAAAATATCGATTTTGATAACAAATCGGCTATCGGTTCACAGGAAAAATATCAGTATGATTACCTTGTCATGGCAGCCGGTTCCCGCCCGACATTTTTTAATATCCCGGGAGCTGAGGAGTATTCATATAAACTTTGGTCATTCAATGACGCGGTTGTGTTGAGGGATCATATTCGCGATTGTTTTCGTAAAGCCGAACGCGAGACCGACAGCCACGAAAAAAGAAAGCTGTTGACCTTTTTTATTGCGGGCGCCGGATTTACCGGCACCGAAACGATGGGTGAGCTGGCCGAATACATTCCGATATTGTGCCAAGAGCATGAGATCGACCGTTCTCTCGTTTCGCTAAATATTGCCGATGCTCTGGACCGTGTAGTCCCCACACTTACCGAAAAGCTCTCTTCCAAGATTGAAAAGCGTCTTAAAAAAAGCGGGGTTAATCTGTATCTTGGGTCGCATGTCGTTAAATTGGGGGAGGATTACATCGAACTCAGCAGCAACGGTGAGCAGCTGCATATAGATACAAAAACGGTTATATGGGCAACAGGCACCCAAAGCGCGGATATCACACAAAAGGCGGCAGAATCGCTGCCCTCGGAATGCAGAGCCCGCCTTAAAACCGACAAATATCTCCGCTCGGTAGCCGATGAAAGTGTTTTTGTTATAGGTGACAATATTTTTTATATCCCTGAGGGTGAGAAGACTCCGGTACCCCAGATTGTAGAAAACTGTGAGCAGAGCGCCGATGTTGCCGCGCATAATATCGTTCATTTAATCAGCGGCGAAGGCGAAATGATGGAGTACAAACCGAAATTCCACGGAATAATGGTCAGTGTCGGCGGAAGATACGGCTCCGCGCTGGTAGGCAGTTCAAATCACAAATTCAGCCTGCCCTCCTTCCTTGCAATGTTTGCAAAGCATTTCATTAATATAATATATTTTATTCAGGTTCTTGGTTGGAATAAGATAATAAGCTATATTAAACATGAATTTTTCACCATAAGAAATAATCGAAGCTTTGTCGGTGGGCATTTTTCAAATAAAACCCCAAGCTTTCTTTTGGTTCCTCTGCGTTTATGGTTTGGCGCGGTATGGCTTTTCGAGGGTATAAAAAAGGTGGCAGAGGGCTGGTTGTCATCCCCCAAGCTGACCGGATTTTTTAACGGTGCGCAATCTTGGTATGAGTCCATCCTTAACGGAGCGGGGGATGCGGCAAGCTCCGCGACTCCTGCGGCGGCGCAGGCTGCTGAAGCTGTATCCTCAGCAACGCCTGGTACAGTAGAGAAAGCGGCAGAGGCGGTAGGTCAGGCATTAATCAATTTTAATTTTTTGGGTCTGTTCAGAATATTGTTTGTAAGCGGAAAAGCGCTTGCCGATTCAACCCTCTCCGACCTTGCATTAAAGCTGGATGTACCCTTGATGAACTGGTTTATTGACAAGGTTATTTTGCCCTATGGCTGGATACAGCTTGCAATGCAGATTTTTATAGTGGTTGCCGAAATACTGATTGGACTCTCTCTTATCGGAGGTTTGTTTGCAACCCCGTCTTCCCTGTTTTCCCTCGTACTTCAGTTTATGTTTCTTTGTACCACCGGGCTTTACCTCGGCAATCTCTGGATGGTGTTTGCTGCGGTCGCAATGATTTTCTCGGGCAGGGTTTTCGGCCTTGATTATTATGCAACGCCCTTCCTGAAACGGAAGTGGAAAAAACTCGGTATCGTTAGGCGGTTATATATTTATAATGATTAATGAGACTTCAAATAACTGTGATTTTGTAAGCTATAATACAGGAGTAACCATGGTGAGAGAGGAGCTTGACAGGGTTCTTTTATCGGCTCCTCCCGCTGTGCGTTCCCAAACCGAGCATCTGGCTGCATCCAAGGGCAAGTTTATCCGTGCAATCGCGCTGCTCACCTGCGCGCTGAATGATGACGGCATGATTCATCTCGATGCTGTCAAGGCGGCCGCTTCGGTAGAACTGCTCCATCTTGCCACACTTGTGCATGACGATGTTATAGATGATTCGAATATTCGGCGGGGAATGCCTACCCTCCATAAGAAATTCGGTAAACAACCCGCGGTCATATGCGGCGATTATCTTTTTTGTCTTGCGCTTAAAGTTGCATCAGGGATAATGCGAAAGCAGGAATATACAGAGCTTGAGCTGCCCAATTATATGGGCAGGGTATGCTTGGGCGAATTAAAGCAGGGTATCAATAACAAGAATTTTGAGCTTTCGGTTTATCGCTATCTTGACATTATATCCGGCAAGACCGCAGCCCTTTTTGAAGCGGCTTTTTATGCAGGGGCAATGCTTTGCGAAAATTCAAAAAATGAGGCAGAGCTGTATTCACGGCTCGGCCACTATGTCGGGATGATATTCCAGCTCACCGATGACTGCATTGATTATGAATCCTCGCAAAAGGATGCAAAAAAACCGGTCTTATCGGATTTTGAGCAGGGGGTTATAACCCTCCCGCTCATATATACACTCAAGAAAAACCCGAAAATTAAACGGCTGGCGAAAGCCGATAAATTGACCAAAAGCGAGGCAACCGAAGCGATTTTTGAAGCCGGCGGTGTCAAATACACCCGTACTATATCAAAAAGATATTATGACAAGGCACAAAGTATAATAAATCGTCTGGGTGCTGACAGCGATAAAAAATCGCAACTTGTTGCGATTTTGGACAGGGCATATAACGGACTTGGATGAAAAGAACGGAGGGGCGGCTTGGTTAAGCGTTTTTTAAAATATGTTGAAATCACAACCAAAATTACCAGCGTATTTGCATTTTTATTGAGCATCGCATTTCTTTTTGCTTCAGGGCAAAAAATCAATCTAACCAAAACCCTGATATTTTTTGCAGCCATGTTTCTGTTTGATCTGACGACAACGGCAATCAACAATTATGTCGATACCAAAACAAACGAGCAGGTTTTGCAGTTCAAACGGAAAGTCGCACTGCTTATAATCCTTGTTTTATTCATAACCAGCGCGACTTTAGGGATATATCTCGCATATATTACCGATATTGTGGTGCTGCTTCTGGGCGGTTTATGCTTTTTGGTCGGGGTTTTCTATTCGTACGGCCCTATACCCATTTCAAGGCTGCCGCTGGGCGAAATTTTCTCCGGACTGTTCTACGGCTTGTTCATTCCCTTTATAATGCTTTATATCAATATGCCGGAAAATACCTATTTAACACTGGAACTAAGCCTTAAAACCATACACCTATCGCTTGAGGTAATGCCGCTTATTACGATGCTGCTTTTGTCGGTTACTCCGTTTTGCACAACCGCAAACATCATGCTGGCCAACAATATTTGCGACCTTAAAAACGATATCGCGGTCAAACGCTATACCTTGCCGTATTATTTAGGCAGAAATGCGTTATACCTGTTTGCCGGGCTGTATTATCTTGCATACGCCTCGATAATATTGATGGTGATTTGGGGTATCCTCTCTCCTGTCTGTCTTTTGGTTCTGTTGACCGTAATTCCTGTTCAAAAAAATATAAATATATTCTATAAAAATCAAGATAAATCAACCACCTTTATCACATCCGTTAAAAATTATGTTATCATTATGTCGGCCGAGTGCCTTCTTGTTTTTATCAGCGGATTTGCATAATAGCTGCCGGGTTCGGGTATGCGCGGAAAGGTTTTACCATGAAACTGTTTAAAAAAAGTGATATCATAATCGTTGCTGCAATAATTGCGGTCAGCCTTGTTTTTTGGGGAGCTTACAGATTATATTTTTCCGAGACCCCGACGGCAGCCGAAATATATTATGACTCCAAACTGGTTATGACGGTGGATTTGGATAAAAATATCGATAAAGAGTTTTCTATTCCCCAAGATAAAGAGGTAGTATTCCGTCTTTTTTCGGACGGGAGCATACGCTTTGAAAAATCCGACTGCAGGGATAAAATCTGCATCAGGTCGGGAAAGCTTGACACGGTGGGTCAGAATGCGGCATGTCTGCCCAATAAAACGGTATTAAAAATAGTCCGAAAACATAAACCCAAAAAGGACGATATCGATATCATAATCGGCAACTGATACCGCTCTCAAGTAAAAGGAATATTACAGGTATGAATGCAGAAAATACGCAAAAGATAAAAAGGCTGGTTCTGACCGGCATGCTGTTTGCAACGGCGATTGTACTGTCTGTTATTGAGGATTTAATTCAGCTGCCGGTCGCCGCACCCGGGGTAAAATTCGGTCTGTCCAATATTGTGGTGATGTACTCCCTCTTTTTTCTGGGCGGGCGTACGGCTTTTCTGGTCTCGGTATTAAAATCATCCTATGTCTTTATTTCCCGTGGGCTGATAGCAAGCATTTTGAGCCTTTGCGGCGGTCTTTTATCAATTGCGGTTATGTTATTACTGCTTAAAATTTTTAAAGACAGAGTATCATATTTGATTTTAAGCATATCCGGCGCGATATTTCATAATCTGGGACAGCTGATTGCGGTATCCTTAATTTATTCCGGGCTTGTATGGATTGTTAATTTTCCGTTATTGATGATTTCGGGAGTTTTGGCCGGGATTGCAACCGCAACCCTGTTAAAAGTTTTCTTACCGGCTTTTAAAAAGCTGAATTTAAAATAGGAAGAGGAAAAGTCATGAAAAAGATTTTAGTACTAATCGTGGTTGTTATACTTACAGCCACAGCCTTCTCAGGATGTAAAAAGGATGCTGACGAGGGCGCAGTAAAAACCGGTCTTGCGGTTATCTCCTCTATTGCAAAGTCCAAGGATGCCGCGGACCAAGACGGCCTTGCCGAAATTTATTCAACAGTTGTTGCGGTAACGGTTGATAAGGATGGCAAGATTGCTAAATGCGTAATTGATGCTGCACAGACAAAGGTGAATTTTTCGGCGGAGGGCAAGCTGACTACACCGCTTAATACCGAATTTAAGACGAAAAATGAACTGGGTACCGCATACAATATGAAGAGTGCTTCCGGCATTAAAAAGGAATGGAACGAACAAGCCGCAGCATTTGCTGAGTATGTGAAAGGTAAAACCGCAAGTGAGGTGGCGGGAATTGCTGTCGACCAAACCAGCCATGCCACAGATAACGACCTCAAGTCATCGGTTACTATTTCCGTGGGTGATTTCATCGCAGGGGTGCAGAAAGCTGTAGCCAATGCAAAGGATTACGGTGCGCAGGCCGACGATAAACTGGGGCTGGGCATTATCACAAACATCAATAAGTCAAAGGATGCCTCCGCTGATGCTGCAGGTCTTGCACAGGCATATTCGAGTTATGCCGTAACCACCACCGATACTCAGGGTAAAATAACAAGCTGTATTATTGACGCTTCTCAAACTGATGTCAGCTTTGATAACAGCGGCAAAATTACGTCGAAGCTGACAGCCGAGCAAAAAACGAAAAATGAGAAGGGCGCCGCATACAACATGAAGTCTGCATCCGGCATTAAAAAAGAATGGAATGAACAAGCTGCCGCATTCGCCGAGTATGTAAAAGGCAAAACAGCCGCCGATGTAAAATCAATCAAAATAACCGAAGACGGAAAGGCAGAGGATAAAGACATTACCGCATCGGTAACCGTCTCTATCAATTCTTTCATGGATACAATCGAAAAAGCGGTAGCCGGAGCAAAATAAAAAGGATATAAAAAGTAAAACAACCGCAATAAATCAATAAAAATGGGCTGACACACAATGAAAATGTGTGTCAGCCCTAAAATTATGTATTTAATACCAGCCTATATCCTGACCTTTTTCATACATATCTTCCGCCGCAATAGGATTGTAGCATTCAAGCCCGGGTCTGGTGTTATGCGGGGTAGCCCACCTGACCGCGTTTGAGAGAATTCTATGCACGATCGGATTGTGATATGTCGGGCAGGTCTCATGGCCGGGTTGAAAATAGAATACATGCCCCAATCCGCGAGTCCAGCAACATCCCGAGCGGAATACCTCTCCGCCTCGGAACCAGCCGTTAAATACCAGACTTTCCGGCTGGGGTATATCAAAATATTCGCCGTACATTTCCTCAACTTCAAGCTCAAAGCAGGGCGGGACTCCCTCGGCTATCGGGTGACCGGGATTGACACACCATACCCGCTCGAATTCGCCCTCACGCCAGCGGAGGGAACAGCTGGTTCCCATAAGCCGGGTAAACGGTTTTGCATAATGTGCCGAGTGCAGAACTATAAATCCCATACCCTTTAAAACCCGCTCTACCACCTTTCCGGCCAGTTCATCCGGAACCAGATGATGACCGGTATGTCCCCACCATATCAAAACATCGGTGTTATCCAAAACCTCATCGGGCAGCCCGCATTCAGGCTGGTCGAGGGTGGCCGTGCGTGCCTTTATACCATCCATTTTGTTTAATGCCTGTGCTATGGCTCCGTGAATACCATCCGGATAAATCTCTTTTACATCCGGATCGTTTTTATCGTGAATATTCTCATTCCATACGGTTACTTTAATCAATTTAAAGTCTCCTTCAAATATCGCATTTAATTACCGTCCGGGTGCGGTCCGATTCGAATGCCGCCTCCATTACCTTTAATACCCGCATTACCTCCTCAGGCTTAACGCGGA
>JAQUHC010000135.1 GCA_028683785.1 Oscillospiraceae bacterium | reverse complement strand
CTATAGTATCCTTGACCGGTACGAGTCCCTGCACTCATGCGGTTGAACCGCCGTGTACCGAACGGTACGCACGGTGGTGTGAGAGGTCGGTCACTCAACTAATGGGTGACCTCCTACTCGATTGATACCAAAAAGTAAAAGCGTAATTTTCAACATTGCCATGTAGATATTTAGACGATTCTACCCGCCGAAAAAAGGCGCAATATCAAGGTTTTTAAGTCGTCTGTTTCGCATTTTTGCGGTAGGTAATATAAAACCTTTACTTACCCCTTAAAATCGAATACAAGGCTAAAAAAGTGTGGTTTTAAGTTAGCTCCAAATCTATTCAAAAAGCGGAGTTTCCCGCAAACCCGAACAAGTTCATCGCAAAGATCAGGTAGCACATGAGAGCCGTACTGTAAAGGGTGAAACCGCCAACGGCGGCGCAACGCGCCCTTTACAGTACGGCTCTCATGTGTTTTTTGTTTCCACGGCGATAAACTCATTCGGGAAGCGGGAAAGGCGAAATTCTGTCCCTGTCGGTTAATTTTTCTTTCCCCGGCTTTTATACACATTATATTGATTTTTACACTTTGGCGAACAAAAGGCGGCATTCGGGTGTCCCGCCATATATGCCCTGTTGCAATGCTTACAAATACGGAGCGGATTTTTTTCGTCAGTCAGTATAAAGCTGAACATCATTTGAATACCTAACAATAAAGAATGAAAATCCCACATGATGGTCGGTTTTTCTAAAAGGGCGATATGATAAGTCGGCGCGATTCCGCCGAATGCCGCCATACCCTGCCTGTATAAATCCCTTGTGGTTTCGTCAGCGTCCTCATAGTTGACATAGTAGAGATAGCTTGCCGTTAGCGTAAACGCCCAATCCTTAAACTGCGTTAATAGCCAATCGTAGTTTTCGGCATATTCGCGCTGAAAGCTCATATTCATCGCTTGCGGTTCGTTTGAAAAGGTCATTGCCAGCGCCATCATTATACGGTCATTGTTTATGTTCCAGCTTGATTCCATTCCGTTTTTCAGAAAATCCAACTGCTCAAAAGGAAAAAACAATGATAAATAATCTTCCGTACTCATGGTTTCATCTTTAATAAAATGATTTTTCGGCAGATAAACCGCTTCATATTCAATAAACTGCGGAGTGGTCGGCAGAGCGGTCATAAATCCGAGCAAGCCGTATTTATGGACGAACTCTATCAACGCTGTTTGCACACTCTTATTGCTTTTCCTGCCCATCAGAAGCATACCGACATTTAGCGCGTCTACAACAAGATTTTCCGCGTCTTTCAGCGGGTCGTATATGGACGGTTTCGCGTTAGGTGCTGGCTTGATGTAACGTGTTCCATTGTCAGTTTTCTTTATTTCATAATCGCTGTATTTTACCCAAGAGGAACTTGCCCTTTGAAACAGATTATTCATGTTGCCCTCCCATATGTAACCCCTGTAATATTATTATCGCTTACTATTTTATCATTCGCTCTTGTCTTTGTCAAGGACGACCTTTTCATTATCATACCATTCAAGAAATCGTATTTTTTGCAATGTCATATCATAAAAATCCGCTTTGATTTGCTCCTGTATTATCGGCGCTAATTTGTCGCGTATTCGTTCAAGGGCGGCGGTCAACAGCTTGCGGACGCCACGGTCTGTCTTATCCTGATAACAGGCGATTTGCTGTGGTGTGCATTGCCGTACCACACTCAGAAATACAACTGCTTTCTGCCGTTCGGTCAGGTCTTTTAACCGAACGGAAATATCCGCATCCTCGACAAGCTGCCACATTTCATTGGTGTTATCATAAATTGTATCAATAAAATCCCCATGTATAAGCTGCCGCCACCACGGATGCTCTAACGGGCGAGGGATTACCGCACCGAACACGCTTCTCAATCTGCCTTTTTCATCGCTTGCATTGACTTTATCCCAATGCAGCATTTCTTCATTCGGGCGGCTTATTTCGTTGTACCTCTCCCGGCGTTCGTGGTTTCTATCAAGATGATTCCATTGTTTTGTAACGGCTTTAAAATCTTCGACTGTCCTTGCCGCGTCTTCCATGCGTGTGAGGGCGGCGCGTTTTACTTCACGTTTTAATAGCTCCTTTGCCATGCTGCCCACACCTCATTTCGCATTCAAAAATATCAATTTGTGAAGCCCTGAAAAAAGTTTTTTGAAAAGGTTCCGAAATACCCCCTTTATTTCTCCTATATATGAGGGAGTAATTTGTTTAACTGTCATACAGATTACTTCTATCATATTCCGCGCCTTTGCGCGGGGAAAGGAGAAGAAATTACAAGACCACAAAATTGAATAAAAGATTACAGGGGGCGGAACACGGATGTATTTTACCACACAGAATAAAAGCGGTCAAGCTATGACCAAAGCGGAATCCAAGCGCGAATACGGAGCATTCACCAAGCGAATCGGCTACACCAATTACCACGTCGGCGTTTATTTCAGCGACACAAGTACGGAAACAGCAAAAGACAAAATCCTACGGCTCGTAAAAAATGAAGCGGAAAACGAGAAGGCGGCGAAAAACCAATAAGGAAAAACAGGATATTTACAAAACGGGCGTTGCAAAAACGCCCGTTTTGCTGTATAATGGCATTACTGCGGGTGAAGCGGCTGCCTGAAAGGAGTATCCTATGAACAGGCAGTCGAACCCAACCAAAATCACGGCGCTGTATTCCCGCCTTAGCCGTGATGATGAAATTCAAGGCGAGAGCAATTCTATCACGAATCAGAAAAAAATCCTCGAAGATTACGCAAAGAAAAATGGCTTTGCGAATTTTCGGCATTTCTGTGATGATGGCGTAAGCGGAACAACCTTTGAGCGTAAAGGCTTTAAGAAAATGGTCGCTGAAATTGAAGCCGGAAATATCGGCATTATTATCTGCAAAGATATGTCGAGATTAGGCAGGGATTATTTGCAAGTCGGTTTTTACACTGAGATATTTTTCCGTCAGCATGGCGTTCGTTTTATCGCAGTCAGTAATAATATTGACAGCGAAAACGGCGAGAATAACGAGTTTGCCCCGTTCCTCAATATCATGTCCGAGTGGTACGCGAGGGACGCGAGCCGCAAGCAGAAAGCGACTTATCAGGCAAAAGGGAATAACGGAAAACGCACTACAAACGGTATTATTTACGGGTATCTCAAAGACCCGAACGATAGAACAAAATGGATAGTAGACCCGTTCGCCGCCGATGTTGTGCGGCGCATCTTTGCGTTGACCATTGAGGGCAAAGGCCCGTTTCAAATCGCAAAGATTTTAGAAGCGGACGGCATTGAAACGCCGGGATGTTATCAATCCAAATTGGGCGTTGGAACGCAGAAAAACATGGTGTACAAGCATCCCTGTCGATGGGCGAGCAGTTCTGTTTCTAATATTTTGTCAAAGCCGGAATATATGGGGCATACGGTTAATTTTCGCTCCAAAAAAGAATCCTATAAAGAAAAGAAGCAAACAAAAAATCCGCAAGAGGAATGGGTGATTTTTGAGAACACCCATGAAGCGATTATCGACCCCGGAACATGGGAAACGGCGCAGAAATGCAGAACAGTAAAGCGCCGCCCCGACAGCATGGGCGAAGCCAACCCCCTGACAGGGCTTTTATATTGCGCGGATTGCGGGAAACGGTTATTCAATCATAGGCGCAGACCATCACAAAAAATCAGCAAGGCAACAGGCAATATCATCCATGAATCGGCGCGGAGCGATTATACCTGCCCGACTTACAGCGCGGGCGGTGGCCCCGGCAGAAACGCCGAATGCAGCGTCCATTTTATCAGCACACCAACGGCGAACGCGCTCATATTGGAAGCGATACGGCGTACAACAGGGTATGCCCGAAAAAATGGGGATGAATTTATTAAAATGCTCCGTAAAGCATCAGAGGTTAAACAAGCGGACGCAGCGAAAGCGCACAAGCGGCAAATTACCAAAAACGAAAAACGGATTTCCGAATTGGATTTGCTTTTCAAGAAAACCTATGAGGATTTTGCCGTTGGACGGCTTACCGAAAAACGCTTTGAACTTCTTTCCGGCGGGTATGAAACCGAACATGCAAAATTGGAAAAACAGACCGAAGAAATACGCACGGCGCTTACGCAGTTTGACAGCGACAGCGTAAGAGCAGATAAGTTTATGGAACTGGTGAATCGGTACACCGATTTTTCGGAACTGACCCCCGCTATGCTCCATGAATTTGTAGAAAAAGTTGTCGTGCATGAAGCCGACAAATCAAGCGGCGTCCGTCAGCAGCGGGTAGATATTTACCTCAATTATATCGGGCAGTTTGAAGTGCCGGAGGATTACAAGGACGATTATGTAGAAGAACCCGCTTTGCCAAAGACACCTACGGAAATACAACGCGCCAAATGGCGGGAATACGCGCGTGTTGCTCGTGAGAAAAAACGCGCCGCTAAACTGGCAGGTCAGCAGGAGCGGTTACAACCGCAGGAACAACCACAAGAAAAAACAGCATAGCATTTTGCATGAGGTGGCTACGGATTTTTCCGTAGCCACTTTTTCGCGTCCAAATTAAAAAATCGAAAGGGGCATTTTACTATGTCAATATCCACTATTGAAAAAATCGAAAACCTCAAAACCCAAATTCAACAGCTTGAAAATCAGAAAAAGCTGCTTTTGCAAAAGCAAAAGGCGGACGAGCGCAAGGCACGGACGCATCGGCTGATTAAGCGTGGTGCGATTTTGGAAAGCCTTGTTCCCGGCGCGGACACTTTCACGGGCGAACAAATCAAAGCTTTTCTTGAAAAGACCGTCACAACCGAAAACGCCCGTAAAATCCTTGACGGATTTACCGCACAGTATGGATCAACGGTAACGGAAAAATCATCGTGGCGCGTGAACAATGGCGGCGCGGCGACTGCCGAAAAAGCGGCGGTTACGGAGCAAGGGGGCGGATAACATCCCCTTTTCTTTTTCCCGAAGGGGGCGGTTACGGAGCAAGGGGGCGGATAACATCCCCTTTTCTTTTTCCCGAAGGGCGCACTTATAGACAACCAGAGGTCGTCTTTATAAGCGCGGTCGGACGCCCGACTGGCGCTCCTGCGGAGAACATTTGTGCCGGATACGCTTGTCCCCGGCACAAACAG
>JAQUHC010000018.1 GCA_028683785.1 Oscillospiraceae bacterium | reverse complement strand
GTTTATAAATTAAATTAGTATTAGGTTTAACCGAATCTAACAAAATTGTGGCTTTTTGCTCTCCGCCGCCGCCTTGTTTATTACCGCTTTTTCCCGATGCTACAACATCGGATTTGGCAATTTGAACGGATAGCTCGATTAAACCGGGTTGCTCTGCTTTATCCAGTGCCACTCCGGTTACTATAAATATACTATCCAGTTCCCTAAGGTCGTAACAGCCGGATGTTGTAAAAATAAGAATGAAGGTCACCTCTAAAAACCCCTTCCGGCGTATTCCGGCATAATTTCCGCCGGACGGCGTCAAGCCTCCTTGTAAGGCTGAAAGCCTTGCTTCGTCGGCTTTACTTGTCCGACAAAAATTCAGCTCGGAATCCGTTCAAAACGGGTTATTAGAGGTAACCTGAATACAATCAAAAATATTAAAAATTAGGCGACACCGAACGATTTAAGTGATGCCAAGTGTATTAATGTGCCTACACAGCCGAGGGCAATCCCGTAAGCACCCAGAACAGAAGCCAATATTAGAAAAATTATTCTTAAAACCGACGCGACCTCGTTTTGAACGGGAACAACAAATTCCGAGACGGCAGCAATTGCAATGGTTATTACCATGGGTGCTCCAACCAAACCCGCCGAGACAGCCGCTTCACCCATAATTAATGCTCCCACAATACTGATTGCTGTCCCACAGGACAAGCGCACCCTTCATCCCGAAGTTTTCACCATATCGAAATTCATGCACCTTAATATCACTGCTGGTTCCGAGCAGCCTGCGCATATATTCGAGGTCTGCGGAAAGATTACCCGATATGAGGATTTCCTGAGTTTTCTTCGAATCGTCCTCTTGCTTGGATAAATTATTTTTTGTTCTTTTAAACGAAAAAACTTATATCCGAGCCTTTTACTGATATATCTGAACATATATCCATTCCTTTATTTAGTAGTCTGTTTAGTTTTATCTGATTGAGTAAAAAAATACAGAAATATATAATAATAAATTCAATAAATCCAATTATTAATAATAAAATCATTTTACTATTCACAAAACATGAAAATTATAGTACAATAAGCAGTGAATAGTCGAATTATCAGTAATTATTAACAACTGTTTATGTTTCAGTCGGGGTGAAAGAGTTGAAAAAAAAGCTCATAATTACATGTATTATTTTTGTCGTTTTAGCAGCCGCTTCGGCTTCGTTATACGCATTGTTTTATTTTAATATTATTCCCCGAAAAATATATACCGCTGAAGATTTCGGAATAGAGACCGTCAAGAGCGAGTTTGACAATGATGACGACGGTCTGGACGATTACACCGATATACTATTGAGCGCAAGGGAATACATCAAAACAAAACCTAAATACAAAAGCGCGTATTACGAAGGTGGGTACCCTCCTCAAGGTGAGGGGGTATGCACGGATGTAATTTGGCAGGCATTAAAAGGGGCGGGCTATTCATTAAAGGATTTGGTCGATTTTGATATATTGTATAACACCGAAGTCTATCCGGGGGTAAACATGAAACCAGATAGCAATATAGACTTTCGTCGGGTCAGAAATCTTTTGGTGTTCTTAAATCGGAAAGCTGAATCATTGACTCTGGAAACAGATAAGATTGCAGAATGGCAGCCGGGTGATATTGTTGTTTTTGAAGGTCATATTGCTATTGTTTCGGATAAGAGAAATAAAAAAGGAGTACCGTATATTCTGCATAACGGCGGGCAGCCGGTGTTAGAGGAAGATGCAATGTCGCGTTATAGCATAGTCGGTCATTTTAGGTGGAACGGATTTGCATCCTGAAAGGACAATATAAAAAAATAAGGAAGTGCTTTTAAAAAGGAGGCAGTATCGGGATTTAGAAAGCTCCGATCCTGAAATCATATGAACAACTCAACCAAGTACAAACTGTTTGACATCTTACTTTGTCTCTCAGAAGCTATCGATTTGATCTCACCTAAGCTTAATTGTCATCACCAAAGGGTGGCTTATCTTTCATACAGACTTGCTCAAAGAATGGATATGCCGGAGAAAGCGCGGCGTAATATTCTATTACAGGGATTATTGCATGACATTGGTGCTTTATCCTTAGATGAACGCTTATCACTGCTGGAGGAAGAACCCATTAAAAATGGCAGCCATGCTTTTAGAGGCGGAACCTTGCTTTCCGGTTGCATACCGCTTCAAGAATTGGCGGAAGGGGTCAGGTATCACCATCTACCCTGGAATAACGGGCAAGGATTGTTCTTTAGAAATATTCCTGTTCCAATAGAAAGTCATATTTTGCACCTTGCCGACCGTGTCTGCGCGTCCTTTTCAAACACATCTAATATCCTTGCGGATATCGGTGATGTGCTGTCAAAAATAAAGCTTCAGGAAAATTTGAACTTTTCACCCGAAATAATGTCGGTTCTTTTTGAGCTTGAATCTAAAGAGCATATTTGGCTTGAGTTTGCCGATTCTGCACCTCTTAGACACTTACCCGAATCTGCAATAGATAATTCTAAACTTGACCTGGACGGTGTTCTATCTATAGCAAAAGTTTTCTCGCATATTATCGACTTCAGAAGTCACTTTACCGCCACACATTCTGCGGGAGTTGCGCGTATAGCCGAAAAGCTTGCTGAGCAGGCAGGAATGACCGTTGAAGAACGCAAGATGATTATTATCGCAGGGTGTTTGCATGATCTTGGTAAGCTTGGCGTACAAGGCTCTATTCTTGAAAAGCCCGGAAAGCTGGATTACAGGGAGTTCAGTGCAATCCGTGCCCACACCTTCTATACATACAAGCTGTTGAATATGATAGGTGGTTTTTCAACCATAAATCAATGGGCATCATTCCACCATGAAAGGTTGGATGGCACCGGCTATCCTTTTCATATGAAAGCCGAACAATTAACACTTGGCTCGCGGATAATGACTGTTTCGGATATCTTCAACGCAATCACCGAAAATAGGCCATACAGAAAAGGGATGGGAAAAAACGAGATCGTTGAGGTTATCAAAGACATGTCTGATAACGGCAAGATCTGTTCGGATGTAGCCCATATTCTGCTTGCCGATATTGATTTTTATATCAGCCTATCTAAAGCGACACAAAAGCTTGCCGCAGATGATTACGACAGATTTTTCCGTGATGATGATAAAATAGCCATTTGACAATGTATAATCTTTGCGCCTAAGTATTATCGGAGCGAAAGGTTGGGTATATTACATCAAGAAGGTATATCATACTAATTTAATTTATAAACATAGATAATATCTAAGGAAAGGAAATTTTATGTTAACCATAATTCGCAACATTCTTATAAAAACAGGAGTAGGTAAAACATCGGCGGAACATGTTTCGTACATTGTTCTTGCCGTTATTATTTTTATTTTGTGTTCAATATCTATAAATATTGCAAAGTTGATAACAAATAAAATTATTGTAAGGCATATTAAAAATAATAGAATTAAATGGGATGATGCCCTGATTGAAAGCGGGATGATCAAGCGGCTTTCTCACATAATACCCATTGCTATCGTCAGGGCATTTGTGGATGATTTCGGGCCGTATGCCTACATCGTCAATAAAGCCATGGATATCTACCTGACCTTTGTTGTTCTCTTTATTATCGACTCTGCTCTGAACGCAATAGATATAATATACAGAAAACATGAGATTTCAAAAACTCGTCCCATAAAGGGCTTTTTACAGGTTATAAAAATTGCCTCCTTTCTTATCGGAGGCGTTGTGATTATTGCAGACCTTTTGGATAAAAGTCCGGTGGTAATGTTAAGCGGAATAGGCGCCATGACTGCTGTGCTTTCTTTGATATTCAAGGATTCCATATTAGGTCTGGTAGCGGGAATTCAGTTGTCTGCAAATGATATGGTGCGTATCGGAGATTGGATTGAGATGCCGAAATATTCGGCGGACGGTGATGTTATAGATATATCTCTCAACACCGTAAAGGTTCGAAATTTCGATAAAACAATTACCACAATACCGGCTTATGCCTTGATTTCTGATTCTTTTAAAAACTGGAGAGGCATGAAAAGCTCGGGAGGACGGCGGATAAAACGCGCCGTAAATATTGATGTGAACAGCATAAGTTTTTGCTCGAATGATTTGCTGGAAAAGCTGAAAAGCAACAGCCTTTTGAAAGATTATATTGAAACTAGGCAATCAGAAATTGATGAATACAACAAAAAGATGGGACTTGATCCTGACGGGGCGATAAATGCAAGACGATTGACCAATATCGGGGTGTTCCGGGAGTATATTACACGATATCTAAAAAATCATCCCGGAGTAAGCGGTGAAATGACCCAGATGGTAAGACAGCTCTCCCCGGGTGAACACGGTCGGCCGCTTGAAATATATGTTTTTACCAATGCTACGCAATGGAATAAATACGAAAATATTCAATCTGATATTTTTGATCATATATTATCGGTAATCGGTCTTTTCGAGCTTAGAGTATATCAAAATCCTACCGGGCATGATTTTTCGATGAGATTAGTATAATCAGGATTATATCGGAGGCCAAAATGAATAATGAATTTTCTCGTACTTATCTTCTTCTGGGGAAGGAAGGGATGGAAAAGCTTAAGGGCTCAACAGTAGCCGTCTTCGGAATAGGTGGAGTAGGCTCATTTGCAGCCGAGGGGCTTGCCCGTTGCGGAGTCGGAAAGCTGATTCTCATAGATAATGATAAAGTGTGTGTTACAAATATCAACCGTCAACTGATTGCCACACAAAAAACAATTGGTCGGTTGAAGGTTGAAGTCATGCGCGAACGGATTTTAGAAATCAATCCTCAAGCTCAGGTTGATATTTACCCTTTGTTCTATAACGACCAAACCGCCGAACTGATAAATTTGATCGGGTGTTCTTTTATTGTGGATGCGATTGATACCGTTTCGTCTAAGCTCATACTTATTAAGCACGCCAAGGCAGCGGGTATTCCGATAATCAGCAGCATGGGGGCAGGGAACAAACTCGATCCTACGAAATTTGAAGTAACCGATATTTATAAAACCTCGGTTTGCCCGCTTGCAAAGATAATGCGGCATGAGCTGAGGAAGGAAGGCATTTCGGAATTAAAGGTGGTTTATTCAACCGAACTCCCGATAAAGCCCGATGAAAGCAACAGGTTGAATAATGATGAATACCCAACCGATCTAAAAGGAAAGGGTGCCGAAGGTCGTCCGATACCCGGAAGCGTTTCTTTTGTTCCATCGGTTGCCGGCTTGATTATAGCCGGAGAGGTTGTAAAGGATATAATAGTTTAATAAAAAAGATAAAATAAACTATTGTTATATTTTAAAAAGTTAAGTATCATCAAAAGTGAGGTAATATTAAAGGTTAAAGAAAGGATTTGAACTTAAATGAAAAAGTTGAAAATCGGTATTGTCGGCTGTGGAGGTATTGCAAACGGCAAGCATATGCCTGCCTTAAAAAAGCAGAGTGAACGTGCAGAGATGACAGCATTTTGTGATCTTATTGTTGAACGGGCTCAGGAGGCTGCAAAAAACTTTGGTACTGCGGATGCTAAGGTTTATACCGACTACCGTGAGCTTCTTGCCGACAAAAGTATTGATGTGGTTCATGTCTTAACCCCCAACCGCAGCCACTGTGAAATCAGCTGTGCCGCACTCGAAGCCGGCAAACATGTAATGTGTGAAAAGCCGATGGCAAAAACGGTTGCGGACGCAAAGCTGATGTTGGATACTGCAAAAAAATCGGGCAAGAAGCTGACAATAGGATATCAAAACCGTTTTCGTCCGGATAGTATGCTACTTAAAGAATATGTTAAGCGTGGGGATCTCGGTGAGGTGTATTACGGTAAGGCTCACGCCCTTCGCCGTCGCGCCGTTCCCACATGGGGAGTGTTTCTGAACGAGTATGAGCAGGGCGGCGGTCCGCTGATTGATATAGGAACCCACGCGCTTGATTTAACACTTTGGATGATGGAAAATTACAAGCCCAAGGCGGTTATGGGGCAGACTTTTAAAAAACTCGGCAATCAGACACAAACTGCCAATGCATGGGGAGATTGGGACCCGAAAGAATTTACGGTTGAAGATTCAGCATTCGGGTTTATCATTATGGAGAACGGAGCCACAATTTCCCTTGAATCAAGCTGGGCACTTAATACCCTTGATGTAGACGAAGCAAAAACTTCACTTTGCGGCACAAAGGGCGGCGCTGACATGAAGGACGGCTTGCGTATTAACAAGGTAGATTTCAATACCCAGACCACCATCATTCCGAATATAGGCCAAGGTGGCGTCGCATTTTTTGAAGGCAGTAAAAAACTTGATGCTGCAGGCCTTGAAGCCTCGATGTGGCTTGATAGCATAATTAATGATGAACAGCCCTTAGTTTTACCTGAGCAGGCATTTGTGGTAACCCAGATACTGGAAGCTATTTATACATCATCAAAAACAGGCAAAGCGGTTTATCTGTAAAATAAAAAAACCTTGAAGAATCGGTTTATACTCCATTCTTCAAGGTTTTTATTTTATTATTTTTTCTTTTCATTATCGGACTGTTTTTCATCCGGTTTGATTTTTCTCAATATCAAATCGCACAAAAGCCCCGATATAACCCCGGCAGCCAGAACAACCGGCGCAACCTCCAACGCTCCACGATAGTAGCTTATACTTCGCAGATAATTACCTGTATGCGGTGCAATAAGATAAATCACACCGGCAAAAACATAGAGCACCACGGTAAACTGGATTGAACCGTGAATTATGTCCTTTGAGTATTTATGTAATCCTAATAGTTGCTTAAGAGTCTTAAATATTTCCTTAATATGTTTCATTATAATTCCCCGTTTGGCAATATACTTAATTTGTTATATAATTAACTGCTACATAATACTAATTTAATTTATAAACATAGATAATATCCAAGTCCGTTGTATATCTTCTTATTATGATATTTCTATATATTTATTTTAAATTAGTATAAGTATAACACAGGCATCAGACGGGCGGCAATGCATAAAAATTGCCATATTAGTCGGATGCAGTCGCGTTCTGCGGCTTTTTATCTATAAAATAAGTGGAGGGTGCTTTGATGAATATAGGGGCTTCAACTTCAAATTTGTATCCCATGAATACAGAGGATGCACTCGATGAGCTTCTTAAAGCAGGATTTCGTACGGTCGAGGTGTTTTTGAATACAGAGTCCGAAGCCACTCCGGAGTTTGCATCAAACTTGCGAAAAAGAGCGGACGAATACCGAGCGCATATCGTTTCGGTGCATTCATATAATTCGATAAGTGAATCGTTTCTGTTCTTTTCAAATTATCAAAGGCGTCTGAAGGATGGGCTTATAAAAATTGAGGAAGTTTATAAAGCTGCTTTTATAATGGGTGCATCCTATGTGATTTTACATGGAGATAAGCCGTCGGCACCGTTGTCTGATAATGATTCTGCTAAGCGATATGAAATGCTGTATGATTTGGGAAAAGAAAACGGAATCACTGTTTTACTTGAAAATGTGGTCAACCATCGTTCCGGTAATTTAAGTTATATAACTAATATGAGAAGATTGATAGGGGATAAGGCAAAATTCGTATTTGATCTGAAACAGTGCATTAGATGCAGTTTAAAACCTTCCGATGTTATAACGGCAATGTCGGGTGGGATACGCCATGTTCATATCAGTGATTGTAATCGGCAGCACGAATGCCTGATTCCGGGTAAGGGCATTGTTGATTATAAACAGCTTATAACATGCTTAAAGGAGAACGGTTTTGACGGAGATATTATCTTGGAATTATATCGGAATAATTTCAGTGATGTTTCTGATTTAGTCATGGGATGCCATGCATTGAAAGACGCAATAAAATAACCATATAATATAAATCATATGTATGGGTACTGTCTGTCGAATCATATCAATATATAGTAGCTTATAAATTATTAATAAAATTGTATTGTAATCTATTGACACAATTGCAATTCATGGTATAATAATTACAATATGTGGTAATACACCACATCTTTTTTGAATAGAGAGGAGGTAAATTATGAATACTATAGTAGAAAAAGTAAACACAGGAACAACGCATTTGCTTAAATCTGAATTGATTAAGACATTTGTCAGTTGTCCTGAAAGGAATTGCGATGTCACGGTTTTTGGGATTAAAATTGAATATTCAAACGGCGATATTGAGCATATATCGGATATAAGCACCAAGCAAGGGGAAGTGGAAATTCTTATAAACCGCATGAATGGAGGCTCTGTCAGCGCAAACCATACGCATGATATAATTGATGATTATTTAGCTTACATAAACGGATCGTAAATCATTTTCGAGTGAATTTAGACTATTCATAAAATTCACAAAATCGTAAATATTTGTCCTAACACCTTGCCTAATTTCGGGGAATATGATAAAATAAATATAATAGTATTAATAAAAACAATATATTATTTGGAGTGAAAAAAATGAAATGTCCGTTTTGCGGTCATAACGAAAGTAAAGTTATTGACTCTCGACCAACAGATGAGGATTCCAGAATTCGCCGTCGTCGTGAGTGTTTACAATGCGCAAAACGGTTTACCACATACGAAATTATTGAGAACCTACCCGTGGTGGTTGTAAAAAAGGATAAATCCAGAGAAGTTTTTGACCGTACCAAATTATTAAACGGTATGTTGCGCGCTTGCGAAAAACGCCCTGTATCTGTTGAGACGCTTGAAAAGGCTGTGGATGATATTGAGTCTTGTATCCAAAATTCTCTTGACCGTGAAATTACCTCTCTTTGCGTCGGGGAGTATGCCATGGAAAAACTGAAAGAGATTGACGAAGTCGCTTATGTTCGTTTTGCATCGGTATACAGACAGTTTAAGGATATTTCCAATTTCCGCGATGAAATAAATAAACTGCTTCCCAAATAAAATTAATGATTAAGTCAGGTTAAGTCGATAGCTTTTGCTGTCGACTTTTTTTGTCGATTTCTTTGTCGTTAAATCTTAAAGATATTGCGCATATATGCCTCATGAAAACACAAAATAAAGAAAAGAAAGAAGGGTGAGGTATTATGGTCACAAAAGCTGTTGAAAAAACTTTTTGGACAGACATAAATCAGGTTCCGAAGCAATATCCATGGCTGACAGATAATTTAGAATGCGAAATCGCAATTATCGGCGGAGGGGTTACTGCAGCATTATGCGCACTAAGGTTTGCAGAGGCGGGATGTAGTACAATCATGCTTAGCGCGTCTCCGATTGGGTTTGGCGGCACTGCTGCCTCCGCCGGAATGATGAGCATTGATGCAGAGCAATGTATTAATACGCTGGTGGATAAAATCGGGGCGGACAGGGCGATGATGACTACACAGTTGTTAACCGAAGCAGTAAATAATATCGAAACATTATGCAACGGTTTTGATGATGACTGCGGATTCAGGCGGATGGACTCCTTGAGGTACGCGGATGATGTACGGAACGCCGAAACATTGAGACGCGAATACTCATTGAGACTTCATAACGGGATTAATGTGCAGCTTCTTACAAATATAAATGTTGAGTATGTTTATACAGCCAAGAACGGTCGCACCGATGACGGTCTTCCGGTTCTCGGGAGAAAACCCGAGGAAGATAAAATTGCGTATGCTTTATGTTTCGGTGACGATGGGCTGCTCTATTCTGAAATCGCCGGTCGCTTGCTTTTAGAACAGTATCAGGGAAAATCAAACCAACAATTAGGGTTATTTTCTCCCGGCAGGGAATGGCGACTAAAACATTGATTAATTTTAAAACAGGACTGTGAGATAATTTTATTGTCTCAACCATCCTCTTCTGAAATGCGAGGGTGGTTGAGATTTTTCAATCGATTTTCAAATTATAAACTTAGCATTGCAATTTTTACATATTGCAATTAAAATAGATAGGTGAAACGGGGTGACAAGTGTTGGCTATTAATCTAATTTCGAAAATTTGTGAGAAGCAATCCTCTTTTTCAAAAGGTCAGCGATTAATCGCTAATTACATTATCGATAATTACGATAAGGCTGCTTTTATGACAGCATATCGACTCGGACAGATCGTGGGTGTAAGCGAATCAACCGTTGTGCGTTTTGCAGCAGAGCTTGGATTTGACGGTTATCCTCAGCTTCAAAAAGCCATGCAGGGGCTGGTCCGCAGCAAGCTGACCTCGGTTCAGCGTTTAGAGGTTACTCGTGAGCGTATGGATGACAGTCAGGTTCTAAATAATATCATTTCATGTGATATCGCCAATATACGCAAGACACTTGATGAAATACCGCATGATGAATTTTCTCGGGTAGTAGATGCATTGGTAAATGCCAGAAGGGTATATATATTCGGAGCCGGAAGCTGCCGTTTGCTTGCTATGTTTACAGCCCATTATCTTAAAATGCTGATGATAGATGTGCTGCTTATCAATGCATCAAGCGAATCTGAGATTTTTGAAGATATGTTGCAAATCAACTCACAGGATGTAATAATAGGAATCAGCTTTCCGCGTTACTCCAGTAAGTCTGTAAAGGCTATTCGCTTTGCACATTCGCGTCAAACCGAGATTGTGGCAATCACAGACAGCAAAATGGCACCTATTGCCGAATTCGCCTCTTATCTGCTGTTGGCACATAGTGACATGGCAACAATTGTTGATTCTCTTGTCGCTCCTCTAAGTATTATCAATGCGATTATTGTTGCAATTTCTTTAAAGAAAAAAGAGGAGATAACCAATAAACTCATAGAGCTTGAAAGTCTTTGGGAAGAATATGATGTATATCAGAAATTTCCCGGGCTATAACCTGATATTTTGAAAGGACTGATCCCTATTACCCTATCAAAATCACCTACGGTTTTAGTGGTTGGGGGTGGAGCGGCAGGCCTTATGGCTGCCGCCACAGCTGCAAAACGGGGGCTTGATGTCACTGTTTTAGAGCGCAATGAACGCATGGCGCGTAAACTGATGATAACGGGCAAGGGACGTTGCAACATTACCAACAACTGCGGTGTCCAAGAATTTATTTCAAATGTTCCTGAAAACGGCCGTTTTTTATACAGCACAGTAAGTGCATTTACACCGGCTCGTTTGATAAACCTGCTTGAGGAGCAGGGGCTTCCGCTCAAAACCGAACGCGGAAACCGTGTTTTCCCCCAATCTGATAAAGCAAGAGATGTGGTGGATACCCTTGTTTCATTGGCGCGGAAATCCAAATGTCGATTCCGCAAGGGACGAGCAAAATCACTTTTAATTGAAGGCGGGTTCTGCCGCGGAGCAGAGCTTGATAACGGGGAGAAAATTCTTAGTGATGCCGTGATAATATGCACAGGCGGAATGTCCTATCCACTCACCGGCTCAACCGGCGACGGATATCTGCTTGCAGAGCAGGCGGGACATACAATCATATCCCCAAGACCATCTCTTGTCCCGCTGGTTTCATCCGATAAATGGTGCGCTGATGTCCAAGGTTTGTCTCTTAAAAACTGTTCAATAAAGGTTCAAGATATCCAAAACGGTAAAATTATTTACAAGGATTTTGGGGAAATGCTGTTTACCCACTTTGGGATTTCAGGACCTATGGTGCTTAGCGCAAGTGCACATATGAGGTCAATCCAGCCGGGACGATATAAAATTATGATTGATTTAAAACCTGCATTATCTCCGGAGCAGCTGGATGCGCGGCTTGTACGAGATTTTACCGAGAATAAAAACCATGACTTTTCAAATTCGCTGGGCGGGTTGTTGCCGCGTTCGTTAATTCCTGTTATCGTTTCCCTTTCCGAAATCCAACCCGATACCAAATGCAACAATATAACAAAGCAACAAAGACGGCGGTTGGGCGCTCTTCTTAAAGGGTTTACGGTGAACATTTCAGGTTTCAGACCAATCGAAGAAGCCATTGTTACCTCCGGAGGGGTTAAGGTATCAGAAATAAATGCCAAGACCATGCAGTCCAAGCTTGTAAAGGGATTGTCCTTTGCAGGGGAATTGATTGATGTCGACGCGTATACCGGAGGGTTTAACCTTCATATTGCATTTTCGACAGGTTTTGCAGCAGGAAATCATGTAATAAAGGATTGATGAGAATATGACCAAGCCGTTTTCGGTGGCAATCGACGGGCCGTCAGGTGCCGGTAAAAGCACAATAGCTAAGCTGTTAGCAAAGGAACTGGGCTTTATTTATGTAGATACAGGTGCATTATATCGCGCTATCGGATATGAGGTATTAAATCGCGGCGGAAAGCCAAACGACCCTGATTTTGTTGAGGATATGTTACCTCGAATAAATATTGAGCTTAAATATATTGACGATATACAATGTGTACTAATAAATGGTAAGGATGTTACCGAATTTATTAGAACACCCGAGGTGTCCATGGCTGCATCCTCGGTATCGGCTATACCCGCGGTACGCAGCTTTCTCTTTGATTTGCAGCGGGAAACGGCACAAAAAAACGATGTGATTATGGATGGCCGCGATATAGGAACCGTTGTGCTGCCGGGGGCAAATATAAAGATATTTTTAACCGCTTCCGTTCAAGACAGAGCGCGGCGCAGATATGAGGAGCTCAATCTAAAGGGTGTAGGAACAACATATTCAAATGTACTCGATGATATGGCAAAACGCGATTACAACGATTCCAACCGTGCAGCCGCTCCGCTTAAGGCGGCGGAAGATTCCATTATTGTTGATACCACGGGGAATACATTGGAACAATCGGTAGAAATAATAAAAGAAATTATACAAAAAGCGAGAAATAATTAATACTAATATTAATTATAAAAGCCGATAAAATTAGTATGTCACACTCAGAAAGGCAGGTGCGAGCTCATGCGTTCTATCATTCCTATTTGTATAAGTGCCGATGCATGGGCATTTTTATGAAATTCGGTCGGTTTTTAATATGCATTTTGCGCCCTTTGTTCTATTTGCTTTTTCCGTATAAGGTTAAAGGCTCGGATAATATACCCGAAAATAATGAAGGTCGTTTGATTCTTTGCTCCAATCACATATCCAACATTGATCCGGTTTTTTTGTTGATGGCTTTCAAATCACGACCGATATTTTATATGGCCAAGGCAGAGCTTTTCGCAAATAAGCTGGCTATCTGGTTTTTTCAAAAGCAGTTCGGAGCATTTCCTGTTCGGCGGGGGCAAGGTGATGCCGCTTCTCTTGAAACAGCCGAAAGAATAGTTTGTGAAGGCAAGCTCATGGGGATTTTCCCCGAGGGAACACGTTCAAAGGATGGTAAGCTGGGTCGCGTAAAATCGGGTGCTGCCCTTATTGCTTCCCGCACAGGCGCATCAATATTACCGGTAGCAATCAAGACGACAAATCAAAAGGTTGCTCTTTTCCGTAAAACACATATTATTATCGGTAAGCCGATCACACCTGACGAGCTACATCTGCAAGATCACGAAAAACCCGAACTAAGATATGCTTCTCGAATTATTATGGAGCGAATAGCAAAAATGATGGAGGAAGATGCGTGAACATACTGCTTGCAAAATCTGCCGGATTTTGTTTCGGTGTTGATAAAGCGATAGATACCGTCAATCGTCTTCTCGAAAACGGTGAACAGGTATCTACCTTGGGCCCGATTATTCATAATCCGCAAGCGGTAGCCGATCTTGATAGACGAGGTGTTCGTATTGTTGAATCTCCTCAGGATACACCTAAGGATGCTGTTCTTGTAATTCGGTCACATGGGGTTTCGCGTGATGTTTATGATGGAATTAAAAAATCCGGTGTAAAAATGTGTGATGCTACCTGTCCTTATGTATCAAAAATTCATAGAATTGTATCCCGTGAATCCAAAGACGGTGCGGTGGTAATAATAGCAGGCAATGAGGGACATCCTGAAGTTACCGGGATACGGGGACATTGTTTCGGTAAATCATTCGTTATATCATCTCCGGAGGATCTTATCACGCTTTTCCAAGAGAGTGAAATAAGTCAAAATAATAGAGTTATTATGGTATCACAAACAACATTTAACCAATCAAAATGGGAAAAATGCGCGGAAGTTGCAAAAAAACTCTATACAAACCTTTTAATTTTTGATACAATATGTAAAGCGACTGCCCAAAGGCAGAGCGAAGCCATATCGCTTGCCAAGTCAAGCGACCTGATGGTGATAGTCGGTGGACGGGAAAGCTCCAACACTGCCAAGCTTGGCGAGGTATGCTCAGAATATTGTCCGACAGTTCTTATTGAAACAGCGGACGAGCTTACATCCTCAATGTTTTATGGTGTAAAGACGGTTGGGTTAACCGCAGGTGCTTCCACCCCTGCCGATATTATTAAGGAGGTACTTTCAACCATGTCCGAAATTATTAACACAAACGAGAACGAAATCAAAGAAGCACAAGTCACAAATGAAGAAGCAACCGAGGTGGAAACAGAATCTGCAGCCGAGGTTGATGCAGGCGTGCAAAATGCTCCTGAAAAATCGTTTGAGGAAATGAGCTTTGAAGAAGCGCTTGAAGCCTCTCTCCAGGGCTTAACTTCTGATGAAAGGGTACGCGGCGTGGTTGTCGGTTTTGCACCCAGTGAGATACAGGTCGAAGTTGTCGGACGCAAACAGACCGGTTACATCCCGAATAATGAGATTTCCGCCGACCCGAATGCCAATCCCGAAGAAATCGTTAAGATTGGTGATGAGCTTGAACTTTTGATTATGCGTACCAACGACCAGGAAGGCACTATAATGCTCTCCAAAAAACGTGTCGATGCACTTAAGGGATGGGATACCGTTGTCGCCGCCGAGCAAAGCGGAGAAGTGTTGGACGGAATTGTTACCGATGTAATTAAAGGCGGTCTCCTCGCCGTTACAAACGGCGTTCGTGTATTTATTCCCGCATCACATGCATCTATCGTACGTATGGAGGATTTAACTCCACTGCTTAAACAACCAGTACGCTTTAAAATTATCGATATCAACAAAGCCCGCCGTCGTGCGGTTGGCTCTATAAAAATGGCATTGCGTGATGATCGCAAAGAAAAAGAAGAAGCTTTTTGGGAAGCAGCTGCTGTCGGCAATAAATATACCGGAGTTGTCAAATCACTCACATCATACGGTGCATTTGTTGACATCGGAGGGGTAGACGGCATGATTCACATTTCCGAGCTTTCTTGGAAGCGGGTCAAGCATCCCTCAGAGGTAGTCAGCATCGGAGATACCGTCGATGTATATATCCGCGACCTTAATGTCGAGAAAAAGCGGATTTCGTTGGGCTATCGTAAAACCGAGGACAATCCGTGGGAGAAATTTAAAACAGAATATCCCATAGGTGCTGTAATTCAGACAAAAATTGTAGGCATGACCTCCTTCGGCGCCTTTGCACAAATAATTCCTGGTGTTGACGGTTTAATTCATATTTCCCAGATTGCCGACCGCCGTATTGAAAAGCCACAGGATGAGCTTAAGATAGGGCAGGAGGTAACTGCGAAAATTATTAATGTGGATTATGAAAAAAAGCGTATCAGCCTTTCAATTCGCGCGCTTATAGAAGAAGCTAAAACAGAGGAAACCGTTGCGGAAGAAGAAATAGACGCCTCGGAGGAAACAGTTACCGCTGAAGAAACAGTTACCGCTGAAGAAACAGTTGCTGAAGAGGAAACAGTTGCTGAAGAGGAAACTGCCGCGAAAGAAGATACAGCCACAGCAGAGGAAACCGCAGAAAAAGTAATGGCAGAAGTCGCGATGCCGGAAGAAACTCCGATAATGGAATCCGCTGAGGAAGAAGCCATTTCAAAAGAAACAATCATAGCAAATGAAGCAGCCACAACTGAAGAAACACTCGTTGAAGAAAAAACTGTGGCAGACGAAACAGTTGCTGCGGAAGAAAATACAGATAAGGAAGAAGAAAAAGCAGAGGGAGCAGAAACAAAGAAAGAAACTGCCAAGAAAAAAACCACGAAAAAAGCTCCTGCTAAAGATTGAACTAATCGGAATTGTAAATGGGGCTGACGCACAATGAAAAATGTGCTTCAGCCCTAAAATTATGTATTTATGAAGAAGACATCGGCATAAACGGCGTAGATTGTTGAAAAGCGGCGCACACACAGGTACGCCGCTACATTGTTATACTAATTTAATATAAATTAGTATAAAAAGAACGCGTTCTGAACGATAATTTTATCGTCGCTTTTATTTGAGATTAGTATCTGCACATTATGTTATCATATCCGCAATATGTTATCATGCCAAACAATTTTCACGCAATCGTTATTGTTGAACGGGCGGATATGGAATCCGCTGAAAACGGGCGGATATGGAATCCGCTGAAAACGGGCGGATATGGAATCCGCCCCTACTTTGTTGTTTCTCTTTTTTTTAGGATGTACATGGCAATTAATTTCGATATAAATAAGATATACGAAACCCACATGACATTTGGTTGCTTTTATCTAAAACTTTATGATATACTGGATGCATGCTATATTTCACAAAAGGATGATGAATATGACTGCCAATTCCGAAACCGTAAATCACAATACCGAGAACATCAAGCTCGGATTAAATGTATTTTTATGGACGATTCTCAGTGCAATACTCAATTTTATTATTTTATTATCTTTAACAACCATAGCGACCGGATTATCTACAAAAACAATAGGTGAGAGGATTGTAGAAATTTCTGATGACGGAAAAAGAACTGTCCTTACAGAAATATATTATGACAAAACCACCACATCATCAACCGATAAAACAACCGCAATTCAGTCGAGTTCGGCTTCGTCAAACTCATCTTCAACAGAGATAACAGCATCATCATCTTCAAACGGGGGGACTTCTTCATCATCCTCGAGCAATACAAACAAATCAGGAAATACAACGGTCGCCGGGGATAAAACCACACAAACCGGCACCACCCTGCCTGAAAACCAACGTCGCGAAGGCATACGAACCGAGATGACTGCGGGAGCATCACTTGCGTTGGATATTATTTCTCAGCTATTTATGCTGATTTTGTTTGTCTCTATGGCTTATTCAAAGGTTTGGGAACGCGGAGATAAGGATAGAAACAGCGTGCAATTCGGAAGGATGTCGGAGGATAAGTCGCGCGGGATTCAGGTGGGCTTATATGCTGCAATCCCCTCGGTAATTTTCTATATTGTTCTGGTTTTAAGCAAGCTTGGCTTTGTTTCAGATGGTTATTACTTTTTCTATCGTTTCCTCAATATAACCTTTATCCCGTTTATAAATCGGGTTGTGGGAACGGGTATTTTTAAAACCTCTAAAGTATCATGGCTATCGCTCTTAGGTATATTAATGACACTGATTATATTACCTCTAATATGCCACATTGCTTATTTGCTTGGATATAAGCAGATTTCGTTAAGTGAAAAGTTTATTTATAAAGATTCTAAGAAGCGCAAGAAATTACGCAAATTTTAGCCGTATCGGTATGATTTCATCCACTGCTTCATAATCATCATTACGGGGTGATTATATTGCAAATTCGTGGTATAAAGGATGTTATAATTCTATTTATGCTGGTGGTCGGCTGCATACTTTTGGCGGTCTATTTAGCGATTAATGTGAACAAAGTTATACACTCATCAAAACATCAAAACGACGCTCAAACAGAAAAGGTGTTGTTGATTGACCCAGGCCATGGCGGCAGGGATGGGGGTGCTTCGGCATCCGACGGTACGGTGGAGAAAAACATTAATCTGGCTATATCCCTTCCGCTTGCAGATATGCTGCGTATATTCGGATATCCGGTTGGAATGACCAGAGTCAATGATCGCATGGTATGTGATTCGGAGCTTGTACCTTTGAGGCAGCAAAAAATAAGTGATATGAAAAATCGACTCAAGAAGTATAATAGCAGCCGCCTTACCATTAGTATTCATCAAAATCATTTTTCTCAGTCACAGTATCATGGAACCCAGATTTTTTACGGAAAACAAAATGAGGAAAGCAGACTGCTTGCAGCATCAATAAGGCAGATCGTATTGGATAAGTTGCAACCCCAAAACACCCGTGAACTTAAAAAAGCTACAAAGGATATTTATCTTTTAAGCAATGCAACAACTCCCGCCATTATAATTGAATGCGGATTTCTATCTAACAGTACCGAGCTGTCCAAGCTTAAAGATGAGGAATATCAGCAAAATATGGCTTGCGCAATTGCATGCGGGGTTTTAGCATACAATCCCTGAAGCCGGGCTTCTGAAAGGAAATGGAGCTAAATGACACCAAAAAACAAGACGGTTTATCTTTGCTCCCAGTGTGGGATTGAATCAGCTAAATGGTACGGTAAATGTCCTTCCTGCGGTGAGTGGAACACCCTGCAGGAAGAAATGGTTTTGCCGAAAAAACAGATATCCTCCGCCGGTTCGCGTGTTGATAAAGCTTTTGTGCAGTCGCTTAACACAATACTTCCCGAAGGTGAAAAGCGTTGTAAAACAGGGCTTAAAGAGTTGGATAGGGTTTTGGGCGGGGGAGTGGTTCCCGGCGGGCTGATGCTTATCGGGGGTGACCCGGGAATAGGAAAATCGACCTTGCTTCTTCAAATTTGTGAGCATCTCGGCAAGAATATAAAAATCTTATATGTTTCGGGTGAAGAATCGGGTCGTCAATTAAAATTGAGAGCAGATCGTCTGAATGTTCACAGCGATAATCTGTATATACTTTGTGAAACAGATGTCGATACAATTCTTAATCATATTCAAAAGGAAAAACCCGGTCTTGTCATCATTGATTCTATTCAGACCATGAATTTGGCCGGTTTATCCTCAGCGCCCGGCAGTGTTACCCAGGTCAGAGAGTGTACCTCCGCAATCATGCATTCGGCAAAAGCATATGATATACCTGTTTTTATAGTCAGTCACGTCAACAAAGATGGAGCGATTGCCGGTCCCAAGGTTATGGAACATATTGTTGATTGCGTTTTGTATTTTGAGGGTGATCGAAATACAAGCTATCGGATTTTAAGATGCATGAAAAACAGATACGGCTCGACAAATGAAATCGGTGTATTTGAGATGCGCGACCAAGGGCTTGTTGAGGTGGAAAATCCCTCAATGATGTTGCTTTCAGGCAGACCTCATAATGTAAGCGGAACCTGTGTAGCTTGCATGATGGAGGGAACCCGTCCCCTTCTTGCAGAGGTACAGGGTTTGGTTTCTCCGACCGGTTTCGGCAACCCGAGGCGTATGGCTACAGGTTTTGATTATAACCGTCTGTCAATGCTTCTGGCAGTTTTGGAAAAACGCTCGGGCTTCTTCTTTTCCAACCTTGATGCATATATAAATGTAATCGGGGGGCTTCGTCTGGATGAACCTGCCGCCGACCTTCCGGTTGCACTTTCTCTGATATCAAGTCTGAAAGATCAGGCTGTAAAAGACGATGTTGTTGCTTTTGGCGAAATCGGGCTGGCAGGGGAAATTCGTTCGGTTACAAATATCGAATCCAGGATCGGTGAAGCAGCTCGTCTCGGCTTTAAAAAAATAATTATGCCGTATCATAATCTGAAAGGAGTATCAAACCGTTCGGATGTCGAGCTTATCGGTGTAAAAATGATAAAAGATGCCTATGAAGCTGTTACATAATTTATATATCGGTGGGGCAAAATAGAATACAATTGGTTACGAGTATGTTGTTTTATTTTAAAATAACATACTCTATTTTTGTTTTTTATAATGAAAACATAACATATTTTTTTAATTAAGAAACAGAATAATACTGATACTATTATCGATGTATGAAAGGATTTGGTACACTGATGAAACGATATGTAATGCTAATAACCTTTACATTGGTAATAATTGCGGGGATTATCATTTTCGGGAAATTCCAAAATCCCTTTGGTGTAGAGGTTGGAGTATATAAGGTAAAAACCAAACTTATTGAGCAGACGGTTACCTGTACCGGTCGCGTTGAGGAAGCTGAAAGTGAAGATGTATATGTAAAAATCCCCTGCATAGTCGATAATATCTATGTAAAGGAAGGGGACAAGATAGAAAAAGGAGATTTAATGTTTTCGGTTGACGTTGAAGCTACCAAGCAGGTAATTTCGGCGGCTTCCGGCATATCCCCTGCTCTTGTGCCTGATGAGCAGATTGAAAAGGAGATAACGGCACCTATATCAGGTGAGGTTCGCTCGATAAATATTTCATCCGGCGAAATCATAAACACCGATTCACCATGTGCAGTGATATCCTCAAGCGATGCCCTTCAGGTAAAGGTTGCAATACAGGAAAGCCGACTTAAAAATATCAAGCTGGGGCAGGCGGCAACCGTATCGGGAACAGCCTTTGCTTTGAACGAATATAAGGGGGTTGTATCATATATTTCGCCTACCGCGCGTCAGCAATATGTCGGCACAACAACAGAAACGGTGGTGGATGCAATTATCAGTCTGACTGAAAAGGATGAATCCCTAAAGCCCGGCTTATCTGCCAAATCAAAAATTCTTGTCGGGAGTTGTAAGGACAGTATTGTCATCCCCTATGAATATGTGATGCAGGATGAATTTAACAATGAATATGTGTATCTATATAAGGATGAATATTCGGTCAAATGCATAATAAAGACGGGTAAAGAGCTGGGCGACGGATTTGAGATAATATCGGGCTTGTCTCCCGGAGATTTGGTTATAATAAATCCCGATAATATTGAAAATGAAGGTGAAAAGGTGCGACTGATCACCGGGGAGGGAAGAGCTGTTGAATGATATAATACGTTGCTCAATAAAAAGCCTTTTGAGAAAAAGGCTTCGTACATTACTTACTGTCGGAAGTATTACAATAGGGGTTATGCTGGTGGTTGTTGTAACCATGATAAGCAATGCCGGCAAAAAAGCTGTTAATTCAGAGCTCGAAAATCTCGGAATATCAGGACTTTCAATCAGCACTGCAAACTCGCTTACATCGGGCGGGTTGTACGGGATTTCATATGACAACCTTGAGCTGATACGAAAGACAGAGAATGTGACAACCGCAATGCCCTTAATGATACATTACGCCAGCTCACTTTTAAGGGAATCCCGATTTGATACCCTGATATGCGGAATTGATGCGGGTGCAAAGCAGGCGATATCCCTAAATTTGAAGTACGGACGGATGATTTCCAGGGGGGATGTGGGAGCGGTTGACAATGTCTGTGTTGTAGACGAAACCCTTGCAAAACAGTCATACGGGCGTGAAAACATAACGGGTAAATCCATATATCTGCAGATTAATGGAGTGGAAGAGGAATTCAAGATTATCGGCGTTTCCAAAGCCGGAAGCAGTCTCATGCAGAATTTGGTCGAGTTTATACCCAGTATGGTTTATGTACCTTACAGCACCCTCCAAACACTGACCGGACGCGATAATTTTGATCAGGTCGCTATCCGTGTTTCCGGTCATGCCGATATAGCTAAAACAGAAAATGAAATTCTTGAAAGACTGAGACGTTCAACCGGTTTCAGTGATTATTTTCGAGCCGATAATCTTTCTCTTCAGCGTGACAAGCTGGGTGGGCTGTTAGATATTGTCAGCATTGTTTTGACCGTTATCAGCAGCATATCTCTTATAGTATCCGGGCTTGGAATAATGACGATTATGCTGGTATCCGTTAATGAGCGTATGCGGGAAATAGGAATTAAAAAAGCTATAGGCGCATCCGGAAAGCGGATTATGCTTGAATTTTTAACCGAAGCGGTGGTTATATCGTTTTTTGGAAGCGTGACGGG
>JAQUHC010000134.1 GCA_028683785.1 Oscillospiraceae bacterium | reverse complement strand
TCTTCTGTATTTTTTGATAACCCTCTTAGCTTAAATTCCTCCTTTGTTTTGCATATAATTTCTTCGTTAGTCATAGGTGCTCTCCTTAAAATATGATTTGCCATTTTGTTGGCATATCTCTATTTTACAGGATTTTATAAAGAAAAACTGCCCCTAATAGAGCAGTTTCGGTAAATCGCATTTAGTTCGAGCAGAACCACTGCGCAGCAGTTTAGTGCTATGTTTATGATATAATATTATCATATTCCGCCTATGAATTCAATGCATTTTGAAAATTATTTTCTATTTATCAAAATATACTAATTATAATTAATTGATATGGAAATAATTTTCTCTATATTATCAACAAAGGAGTGCGTTTATGGAATCGGTATTACTAAAAATTCGCAATTTGTATCCAGAAATGGGACGGGGAGAAAAGAAAATCGCCGACTGGATACTTGCACACCCTCATGATATTATCAGCATGTCTATCAGTGATTTTGCCGCTATTTGCGGTTGCGGTGACGCTACGGTGTTTCGCTTCTCTAAAAGGCTTGGGCTTGTTGGATATCAGGCACTTAAAATCGCTATTGCACAAGAGACCTCCTCTTATAATGCCGATACTGCAAGTATCGAGAAAACAGACGACTGTATTACAATTTTTTTAAAACGCACCAAAGATATTATACAGGCATTGGAGACCACTAAAAGCGTTCTTTCTCAAAAAGAATTAAAAAATGCGGCTGATGCAATCATCACCGCAAAACGTATCGCCATATTCGGATTGGGAAATTCCGCTTCAGTCGCAATGGATGCACAGCACAAATTTATGCGGGCAGGACTGAATACTACAGCTTACTGCGACAACCATCTTCAGGCCATTGCCGCTTCACATCTGACCAAAGATGACGTTGCTATCGGCATATCACATTCAGGATCATCGGTGGATATAGTGGATGCATTGCGACTGGCATCCCAAAGCGGTGCAACTACAATTTGTCTGACAAACATCGGTTCCTCTCCAATCGAAAAATACAGCGATGTCAGACTGTATACAAAAGCCGAAGAAACAAAATATACCATACTGGCTATGTGCTCACGCATTTCCCAGCTTGCCATTATTGATGCTATTTACACATACATTATTTATAACGCTGACGAAACGGCAGCAGAAGCCATACGCGAAACCGAACGCGCGCTGCAAAGTAAAAAATACTAGACATAAGGAATGAAAAAATATGGCGGTAATCGAGTTCCCCTATGGAAAACAATATCTTATAAGCAGACCTACCGGATGACAGGCTGAAAGCGGTGCTTTTTTCACAAATCCACCACTTCAAGACCAATAAAGAGTAAAAAGAGCTGGTCAAAGATGCGATGGCTAAACCGATCGACACACCAAAGTTCAGCGAACTGGCGGCGGGTAAAAACAACATCGTTATTATTGCAAGCGACCATACCCGCCCTGTCCATTTATGAGTATAATGATGATAATTTTGCAAAAATAAATGGATAGTAAAAAAACAGCGATACCTTCCGTTGTTTCGGGAAGATACCGCTATTCGTCCTTGTTTGGTTCGCGATGAATTTCGAATTATATCCTCGTCACACTCCGAAAATCCGTGTCACATCCTTTTCGTCAATCACACGTCCGCTTTTCTTCTTTGCGTTAGATAGGAGTAATTTCATCTTTTCACCCACAGATTTTTTGATCAACTCGGTCGGATCAATGCCGCGCAGGATGAAAAACAGCAGCGGGTCTATGTCCAACTTTGCACCTACGCCATACAGCGCGGCGGCTATGTGTTTGCACATACTTGCCCAGTCGGGGCAGTCGCAGTCCATGTGGATTTCTTTCAGGGACGGAAATAGACCTTCTCCCTGCCGCATAAAGACATCCTGAAATTCTTCCGGGAACCTTCCCTCCACTAGAGCGGTGATGCTGTCAATGCGTTTTGCGCACAGCTCCGCGATTACCTTCCATATTTTGTCAGGAAGCTTATCGATTTTGACGGTGACGTTATACACGCTGCTGCCGCTGATCTTCGCGGTTATAATACCTTCGGTAATCCGCAAGTCCAGCACCAAACCGTTTTTGACGTAGGAACGTCCGCGACCGACACGGTTTTCATAATCGGCGTAACGCTCCAGGTTTTTGCACCAGGAAACACCCCACCATGTTTTGGCAATTTTGTTTCCCTCTATGGCAATCGGCTGGATGTCTGGATCTTTTTTGCGGAGCTTATCCAGCCGCTTTTCTGCCTGCTTTTTCTGCTGTGCCACGGAAGGTACGCTGTAATAATCATATCCCCAGTTCATACGCTACACCTCCAGCCTGAACAAATTCATCAATTCCCTATCGGACATTTCGGTCACCCAGCCTTCGCCTGCGTTTTCGGTGATGACTTCACTCGCGAGTTTGCTTTTACTCTCAATAATGCCGTCGATTTTTTCCTCAATAGTGCCGGTGGTGACAAATTTATGTACCATAACATTTTTTGTCTGACCGATACGGAAGACCCGGTCGGTGGCTTGATTTTCCACGGCGGGGTTCCACCAGCGGTCAAAGTGTATAACGTGGTTGGCAGCAGTCAGGTTCAGTCCCACGCCGCCCGCCTTGAGCGACAGCACCATAAAAGGTACATACTCGCCGTTGTTGAATTGCTCCACAATCGCACCGCGCTTTTTGGGTGTCGTACCGCCGTGAATGACCAGTCCTTCGCGCCCAAACACCGTTTCAAGATAATAACTGAGCGGAGCGCACATTTCGCGGAACTGAGTGAAAACAAGAACGCTTTCGCGTTTGTCACGAATGGTTTCGCATATTTCTGCGAGAGTATCAAATTTTCCGCTGTGCTTGGGGTCAAACCCTGTCTGACCGCTGTATTGGTCGGGGTGATTGCAAATTTGCTTGAATTTCATGATAGCAGTGAGGATTTTCCCCTTGCGCTCAATGCCGGTCATATCATCCTGCTTGTCAAGCAAAGTATGCTCCAACTCTTTTACAAGCGCGTTATACAGCGCGACCTGTTTTTTGGAAAGCGTGGTAAACTGCTTCATTTCATTCTTATCCGGCAGATCGCTGATGATGGTTTTATCTGTTTTCAGTCGCCGCAATATAAAAGGCGACACAGCGCCTCTCAGCTTGGCATAGCCGTTGGAAGATTCTTTAAGCTTGGCGGTGAAGCTTTTAAACTCTTTCGGGTTGCCTAATAACCCAGCGTTGAGAAAGTCAAAAATCGACCATAAGTCGGACAGCCTGTTTTCAACGGGTGTGCCCGTCATGGCGATACGGACACCGGCCTTTATCTCCTTGACGGCTTTGGTCTGTTTTACACCCGGATTTTTGATGGCTTGCGCTTCATCCAGAATCAACAGATCCCACTTGTCGCTTTGCAACTTTTCCAGCCTGGCCGCCATGCCGTAGGTGGTCACAAACAGGTCGCCTTCGGCTTGTCTGTAATCAACGTTTGCGCCATGAACGACGCGGATTTTTAATTCCGGTGTGAATTTCGCCGCTTCCTTTTGCCAGTTGACTAGCAGAGAAGCGGGGACGACCAGCAGCGTTTTCGTGCCGGGCATGGTTTCCCTAAGCTTGTCCAACAGAGCGAGAACCTGCACAGTTTTGCCCAGCCCCATATCGTCGGCCAGGAGCGCCCCAAAGCCTATGGAGCGCATAAAATTCAGCCAATTCAGCCCGGTTTGCTGATAATGACGCAGGCTTGCTTTGAATTCATTCGAGGTTGCGACAGGCATTATGCCGGACGGATCGCGCATTTTTGCGATAACGCTGGCTAGCCATTCGCCGTTGGTTACGCCGATTTCGATATCAGCGGTATCTTCGGTCAGTTCACCGATACCCGCTTGTAGCTTCAGCGCTTCGGCAAAGGTAAGGTTGCCGCGCTTTTCTACGCTTTCAAGGGCGGCTAAAATCTGCGCGATGCGCTCCTTGTTGACTTCCACCCACTTACCCTTGATAAAGGCCAACCCGTTTTCCTCGGAAAGCAGGGCTTCCAGTTCCTCTCGGGTAAGCTCCGTGTCACCGAAATATACACTGGGCGAAAAAGCGATCAGCGACTGCAAACCTAGTGAAGACGGCTCCTTTGAACCAAGCGACAGGGACAATTTTGACTTCGCTTTTCGTTTCCAAAAATCAGGGATACGGCAGACAATGCCGCACTCCTCATACAGCGGCACTTCGCGGAGAAAATTGTAGGAATCCTCCGGCTCGAATTTAAGCGGGCTGAACAGCTCGCCGTTCTCCACCAGCCCGGAAATCAGTTCGCTTTTGTCCGCTGCGCGACTGACCGTACCCAGCAAGCCTAGAAGAGCTTTTTGGTCGCCCTCAAATTCCCGTAAGGCGCGTTTTAATGGCAAATGGGTCACATTGTTATTTTGTTTTGTGGAGTAAGTTGCCATAAAGGCAAACGGAAAGTCCTCCTCCCGCGTTTCTACCAGGTGAAAGAATACCCGCCCGCTGACGGTCAGAGATTCGTTTTTAGACTTGAAATATTCCTCAGGCGTACCGTTAAAGCCTGCAAGCTCGGTGTTCAGCACATTCGCGATGCTTTCATATATGATCAGTATCCAATTCAGATTGACAAACTCAGCGCCGAGGACATAGGGCAGTCCTGCGATAAGCGGGTAAAAATCCGCAATATCAGGCGTTTTCACCGTGCGGGTCAGGATAATATCAGGGTCATGCCGCGCGGCGTCAACAACCAGAGATGCGATACGGACAAGGTACAGCGTCCCTGTGTCGTCCGGTTTTACCGCATCGAACACGAGGTTGTATATGTCAGTATAAGACAATTTTCCGTCATCAGCGGTATATCCGTCGGCGGTGAATATTATCTGCACATTGGTATCCTCCATGACTGAGTTATAAGTATTATGCGATATAAAAAATTTATTTACATTTTCATTGACAATTGTAATGATATACATGTAATAGGCAAATAAAAATTTTGAGCCTACTTGCGAAAAACTAATTGTCATTGGGTTAGAGCCTTTTTCCTCTTGAAATGGTCTGACATAAATTTTGACATACGTTTTTTTGGAAAGTAAGTTCATAATGGAAATCCCTAAATTCCATTATATTCATAAAGTCCATTTATATCAAGAGAAATCGGAGATAATAGACAAGGGAAAGATAATGGAATTTGTGCCAACGAAACTGTTAACCGCAGGGTCGTTGGTTCGAGTCCAACAGGGGGAGCCA
>JAQUHC010000017.1 GCA_028683785.1 Oscillospiraceae bacterium | reverse complement strand
CCGGCGCACATGGGGCAGGGCTCCAAGGTGACATAAAGCTCACAATCAAAAAGCCGCCATCCGCCGAGCCGACGGCAGGCATTGTCTATCGCCTCGATTTCCGCGTGGGCAAGTGCGTTTTTTTCCCTTTCACGACGGTTTCTGCCCCTGCCTACAATTTCCCCCTGCCTGACAACCACCGCGCCCACGGGAACCTCACCGTCATCGGCCGCTTCACGTGCAAGAATCAGTGCCTGCCGCATAAAATCCTCGCGTTCATCCATCAGGGCTATCCTCCCCCAATAATATTTAAAATGGTAAGTGCAATCGCAACGATTATGCTTATAATTATTCCGGGCGCAAACAGCGAGGCGGATGTTTTCTGCCCGGTTGTCATTTGCATATTACCGGGAGACCGGTTAAAACGCACAATCGGGTCGGATCTGCCGAAAAGAATTAACAGGCTTGCGAGACCGATTATGACGATAAATGTAAACACCAATAAAACCATCTTTTGGCCCTGTATCTCGGTTTCCAAAAACATGCCTGCATATGATAAGAGGGTGGACATGAAATTATTGAGAAAATGAAGCATCATGGACGGCCATATCCGGCCGGTACTTATCATCAGATAACCGCAGGCTAAACCGACTATGAATGCAAACGGAATTTGCGAAGTATTGCCGTGCATAAGCGCAAACAGGAGGGAGGAAACCACCAAAGCAAACCCGCTTCCGTATCTGAGCAGGGTTCTCAATATATAGCCGCGGTACAACATTTCCTCTAAAATCGCAGGCATCACAGCAAATACAATAATGTTTATTATAAAGCTCTGAACATTTTTTTCGAGATAAGTGGGCATTTCCGGAGGCAAGATGCCGAATTGGCTCAGGAAAAAGCCTATATAAGAGGCAATAAAATTCGCGAACACACAAATTGCCATTCCTGAAAGCAATGCAAGAACAACCGACACAAAACCGATTTTCTCAGGGGCGGATTCCAATTGGCTGAAAGGTTTGATTTTACGATGGGAAATTGCCGCGATAACCGGACCGGGCAAGCCCATTCCGACGGCATAAGCGAGCGAGTAAACAATAAAAAAACCTATATTCCCCAATCCGAAATATTGGTCCGTTCCGACACTTATAATACCCGAAAACGCCAGCGCGAAAATGATAAAAAGAAATGAGATTTGGAGTAAGATAAGCTGGGTCAATACCGTGATACCTACGAAATTCGAATCTCGCCGAAGCTGACGCGCGGGCGGCATATAATAGTCGCCGTTTTGTTGCCAACCGTTATTGTAATTTTCGGTCATTTTCATCTACCTTTCAGTTTTTGTGCGAACAGTCTTGGGCGGTAAATATAAAGAGCTTGCTGAAAATGTAATTAATAATGAGTACAATTATATTCATCCCGATTTTCGATATTCCCGGGTTTACGGCGAGTATGTTGACAAGCAGCCACATCCCCAGCTCGTCCACGGTAAAGGAGAAAACACGCGCCCCGATAAAAAGCCGAAATTCCCGAAAGGCTTGTTTAAAGTTTTCTGTATGTGATTGAAACACAAATATTTTATTTACCACATAAGCAAAAATAACCGCTACCACCCATGCGATTGCATTGCTGACCAGATTGTGAATTCCGAATATATTATAGCACACGCCGTATGTAACCAGGTTGATGAGGGTGGTTAATATGCCGAAAATCAGATAGCTTACGGTTTCGCGGTTTACCCACCGGGGATATTTAGCCCACAGCCAACCGAAGAGTGCAGTTGCTCCGAGCATAAGCGCCGCCCCCAATATACCCTTAGCCCAATGCAACATATCGGGGAGTCTGCCCGGATAAATAAGCAGATGAATCTCATCAATTATCGAAAAAAGAACCGTTCCCGCAAAGGAGAGGATTACACAGCGGCGGGGGTTCATTCCTTTTATACGAAGATTATTCCAAAGCAGCAGGGCAAATACGGCGTATCCCGCCATTATCAGGCACAACGCGGTCATGTTGACAAAAAAGGTATGATGGCCGGGGCTGATTTCTGTTTCAAAAATCGCATAAATAAAACGCTCGATCAGGTTTGCGGTTCTTCTGTTTATTTCTTGGCTGACTTGGTTTGATTGAGAGGACACCACCAGCAGAATAATCCCCCAAATGCCTAAAGCCGCCCATCCTATGGCAGTCTTCCACCGCCCGGGTCTTATATGGCTGTCCATTCTTTTAACAGTCCTTTCCGAAACCATGACGGATTACAGCTGAAATAATATCACTTCAGCCGCAGTTATCATTCAGAATTTTTTCCGCGTTGCCGCTCAATATTGCGTGTGTATCTTCATCCGAAAAACCGTTTTCGGACAGAAATCTCTTTATTGTTTGCAGGGCTTTGGTTTGATCGGCCCAGGGTGAATCGGTCCCGAATAATACATGGTCGGTACCAAGCGAACGGATTATATCCGCAAAGCAGTCCGTTTTATCCGGATTTTCCTCCAAAGAGAAGCTGGTGTCTACAAAAAAACCGGTACCCGGATATAATTCAGCCGCTTGTTCCCATAGCCGGAAAGCACCCATATGAGCGAGAATAATATTTGCATCCGGCACGGCTTCACGCAGCCGAATAAAATGCCGCGGAGAACCATGAACCGGGGGAGGCATTCCCACATCCGCGCCGGCGTGAAAAAGCACCCACAGCCCAAGCTCAGCAGCCCGTTTAACAACCGATATGGTTTCTTGCGAGTCGGCATAACAAGCCTGATATTCCGGGTGCAGCTTGATGCCCTTTAACCCCAAATTATGTATTCGTTCAAGCTCGGACAAGGCTTGAGGGCAGTTGGGATGAATACTGCCGAAGGAGCGAAGCCCTTTTACCCTATCGACAGCCGCCGCGAAATTATTCAATGTTTCGGAATAACGGGTTGAGGTGGCAATCGGCATAACCACGCTTAAATCTATTCCTGCCGCAGTTTGGGAGGAGATAAGACCCGAGACGGTGGCATCGGTGTAGGGGGCGTTCGGGTCGCAGTCGGGTTCATATTCCTGAAGATTTTTCACCAGATGAGCCAAGGCCTTTTGTGCCAGCTCGTCCGGGAAAAGATGGGTATGAAAATCTATAATCAATACCTTTCACCTCATTAAAGGGGATATATTTGGGATTAGTAATACATGTTCGTTATTTAAAAAAGACATCCTCCAGTAGAATTTTAAGACCTATTCCGATTAATATAATTCCCCCGGCTATCTCGGCTTTTTTACCGAATATATTGCCGAAGCGGCAGCCTATAATCACGCCGGCATAGCATAATACAAAGGTTACAAGCGCAATCACCAGGCAGGCAAGAAGATACCCGTATTCCGGTGAAAACACTCCTTGGCGGGGCATGACCGCAAAAGAAGCCCCGACAGCAAGGGCATCTATGCTGGTTGCGATCGCCATCACCAGCACCGACCTCCATCGGCTGGGGTCGCTGACCGGCAATTCCTCTCCTCCGCGAAGAGCATCCCACAGCATCTTACACCCGACAAGCGCCAACAGAATAAAAGCAATCCAATGGTCGACAGCCGCGAATTTGTCTGAAAAGGTTCTGGCAATCGTGTATCCTATGAGGGGCATTATACCCTGAAACAACCCGAAGCTGCCTGAAATTCGCAAATTCTGGCGGCGGGAGGTGAAACATAAAATCATGCCATTACCCACAGATACCGCGAAGGCATCCATAGAAAGCCCGACAGCAATCAGCAACAGGGTACCCAAACCCATATAAGGATTCATCCTTTCATAAAGTAGATTAGTGTTAGATTATATAATATGGTAATCCAACTGTCAAACGGACCATGATTACTTTAGGTCACCTCTAAAAACCCCTTCCGGCGTATTCCGGCATGATTTCCGCCGGACGGCGTCAAGCCTCCTTGTAAGGCTGAAAGCCTTGCTCCGTCGGCTTTCCTTGTCCGACAAAAATTCAGCTCGGAATCCGTTCAAAACGGGTTATTAGAGGTAACCTTAACATACCGATTGAAATTTTCGCTGGTTTTTATGCTCCCGTCATTCATGACCCACATCGCCTCGGTGTCAGGAATACCGTCAATCAATTCAAGCCCCTGTTCATACGGAAGACAGAAAACCGCGGTAGACAGCCCGTCGGCAATCCCGGAATCTCGGCAGATTATGGTGACAGCCTTAAAGTAATCCGCAGGCATAAGGGTGTCTGTATCGATAATATGATGATAGTTTTTGCCGTCAACCGTATAATACCGCTCATATATTCCGCTGGTAACCACCGACATATCCTTTATTTCCACAGTGAGCAGGTCGTCGCTCTCAATATCGGGATTCTGAACTCCTACCTTCCAAAAGCTGTCGCCGTTTTTGCTCCCGACAGCCCGTACATTACCCCCGATGCTTAAAAGCGCCGACTTATATCCGAGAGCAACCGCTTTTTTCGCGGCCTGTTCGGTCGCGTATCCCTTTGCAACCGCCCCGACATCAAGACTCATTTCGGGGTCGGGAAGATAGACTGTGGAAGCCTCTTGGTCGATTATGATATCACTAATATTCGTATGCCGGGCAGCCGCCGTCAATTCCGATTTAGACGGAAGGGCGGCTTTTTCAGGGTCATCAATCCCGCTTTTACGATATTGATGCCATATTTTAAGCACCGAGCCCATTGCAATATTGCACTTTCCGTTTGTTTGGGTATAAATCTCTTTTGAGAAATTTATTAAATCAATAATTCTTTTGTCAACCTTGACAGGTGATTTTCCGGCGCTGTCATTGATGGTTTTTATATTATTTATCCCGTCATATTCATTGTATATATCATAAAGCTGATGATATTCCTTAAGGGTATCATGAATCATGGTCGAAAATTTGCTGAATTCATCCTTGCTGTCCATATAGGACACAATGGTTGACATGGTATCAAAAAGCTGTAAAAACTGCCCTTCATATCGGGATTTGGATTTACAAGCCGTCAGGTTTACCACTAAAACTAAAATAAGCAGTAACGATATCGTTCTTTTCATATCCGTGCCTTTCAAAGCGGTGTAATGTTTTGCTTATACTAATTTAAAATAAATATATAGAAATATCATAATAAGAAGATATACAACGGACTTGGATATTATCTATGTTTATAAATTAAATTAGTATTAGATATTATATCATAAATGTTATATGATTTGGAAATAAGATAAATTTTAGTATTATATATTAAATCAGTCGGGCGGATATTAAATCCGTCCGACTGATTTTGTCGATATTTTGTCGATATTTAAAGAATATACTTGATATATCTGGAAAATTTATATATAATAATTCTAATTGGATAATAGTGTGAGCGGTACCGTATTTTTTTAAATTAATTAAAAGCGCGTACAGACGTCGGATAATGGTGGCTTATAGTGAGTTAAAGCGACCCTATTTGCCCAAAATGCCGCATACCTATGGTTAAAAGGAAAGCGGCTCAAGGAGCAAGGTCCGGTAAAGAATTTTATGGCTGCTCAAACTATCCAAAGTGCCGAGAGGTAAAGCAGGTGTGAAAAAACGAGCAATATAAAGTCGATATTGCATCAAACTAATTTGTATTATGCCAACAATACATATTATAGCAATAATGGGAAGTTAAACTTCAGATATAATCAAGGAGAAAATAATGTTTATTACAACTCTTGAAATTGAGAATTTTCGCGGGATAAAAGAAAGCACCATTCATATTCCATTGGATAAGCGAATGATTTGTCTGATTGGCGCTGGAGATAGTACCAAATCCACTGTGCTCAAAGCCATTGAATGGATTTTTTGGCCATCTTGGAATCTTACGGCGTGTGATAATGATTTCTATGGTTGTGATACTTCAAATCCAATTGTTCTGAGAGGTACTTTTACTGAAATCCCCAGCAAACTGTTGTCTGAAGATAAATATGGCCTATATCTTCGCAAACCTAATTCAACATTGGAAACAGGTGTTGATGATGAACCAAAAGCTGATCAGCCAGTGTGCTTGACTATCCAACTCACAATTGATGATACCCTCGAACCCTAGTGGGAGGTGGTTTGCAATCGAAAGGAAGCACGTCCGATTTCTCATACAGACCGCAAACTATTAGCAGTGGAAAATGTGGGCAGCAACTGTGCAAAAGATATGGTTTGGGGCAAATTTTCTGTGCTTCAAAAATATGCAGATGCAACTGGTGTGCTTCATGAAGCATATACGGCAGCACTACGCGAGGTAGCTAATCAAGCTGATTTTCACGATCTTGATGATGTTGGCAAAACGCTGGTATCTGTAGGAAAAGAGTATGGTGTCGGTTTTGATGCTCAAATAAAAAATCGAATGATTATTCAGAATGGTTCATTCTCGTCCTCTGTTGGGCTATTTGACGGTAACACACCATTAAACCAAAGAGGAACAGGAAGTCAACGGCTTCTTTCAATGGGATTGAACATCCAAGCATCTGCAGGAAATGTACTCTTGTTAATTGATGAAATCGAAAGTGGTCTGGAACCGTACCGCCTTCGGAGTTTATTAAATCAATTTAGAAATATGTATATAACTGCAGGGCAAGTGATTATAACAACACATTCACCTATCGCAGTCGCAGAATGCACCATTGCGGAAATATTGATTGTGCAGTCGAAAGCCGGAAAAACTGAAGTTTTCCAGCTAAAAGGCGATGATCCAGATGCTAATGCTATAATTCAAGCTCAGATTCGAAAGAATGCCGAAGCATTTTTGTGTAAGCGGTTAATTGTGTGTGAAGGAAAAACGGAGATGGGTTTTGTTCGTGCACTGGACTCACACTTGGCAAAGACTAAAAATTATCGTATGGCATTTAAGGGTGTTGGGACAGCAGATGGTGGTGGTAGTACAATCTTTAAATGTACAGATATTCTACGTTCTTGTGGTTATGAGGTTTGTTTACTCATGGATTCTGATTTACCGGATGAAGATGGGCAGAAAGCTGACTTGTTATTGGATGATGTTTCTGTGTTTGACTGGGATAAACCGAATGCGTTGGAAGAACAGATCTTTTTTGATATTCCTACAGATATAGCAACGAAAATTCTTAATATCGCTGTCAGTGAATGTGGCATAGATTCAGTTAAAACTCGACTGACAAACGAGCATATCCCGCATATAAGTGTTGATGACGAAATACAACTTTCCACAATGACTCCAGAAGTGCAAAAAAAGATCGGCATAATTGCAAAGAAAAAAGGCGTAGAATGGTATAAGCGAATCGACTATGGAGAAATGGTTGGAAACATCATTTTTGAAAAATGGGAAGTCATCCGAACGGATTCTAAGTTGAAAAAGGTAGTTGATGAACTGATGAAATGGGTGATCGGAAATGACCGAAGTTGAATTAACGAAAATATTTCAAAAATCCAGTTCAGCCATAATTGCTCCGGCAGGACATGGTAAAACCGAAATGATCGCTGATATTGTCGAACACTCTACAGGAAAACAACTATTACTTACTCACACCAATGTTGGCGTAGATGCCCTTGAGAAACGACTTAAGAAGCGGAGCATATCAAAAGAAAAATATACTGTTACTACTATTGCTGCCTTTTGTATAAAATGGTGTGTGTCGTATGGCAACACTGGCGTCTTTGATAAAACGTTATCTCCTCTTAGCAGTGGAACAGAAGCCAAGAAGTATTATGCGCAGCTTTACAACGGTGCAAAGAAAATATTTGAAACTTCTTGGGCTGGTAATGTTTTAAAAGCTACATATTCAGGTATTGTTGTTGACGAATACCAAGATTGCATCCAAGAGCAACATAAAATTGTGCTTGCGATGAACCATCATTTACCTGTAATAGTTCTCGGAGATCCAATGCAGGGTATATTTTCTTTTGCCGGGAACCTTGTCGATTGGAACCACTTAGAATTTCCTATTGTTGATGTTGCAACAAAGCCATGGCGATGGCTCAGAAGCAATCCTGATCTTGGCAAATATTTAATGGCAGTTCGAGAAACACTTTTACCTACGCTAACTGGACAACATTGCAACTTACAGATTAGCTCAACTAATGAAAGTGTAAAAATCATTAATCCTGCTGATTTTACCGGGTATTCTCATTTGAAAGAATTGTCGCAATTTTCATCAGTCGTATATATAACGCAGTGGCCAACACAACAGTTGAACTTCTGTTCACGGATGCCGGGTATATTTCAGTTTGACGAAAAGCAAGATTGTGACGAACTGTTCAAATATGCAAAACAATTCGATACAAAAAGTGGCGCCACTTTAGTCTTAATGGTGATAAAGTTTGTAGCTGACTGCTCAACCGGCCTTGGAAAAGAACTCGAGTCATACATTAAAAGACTTAAGTCGAACAGTTTTGACTTCTCACGCATCAAGAAGCATACTGATTTCCGAGAAATTCTAGAAAAATCTGCGCCAGATATTTCAAGAGAAACAGTCTTAAAAATGTTGGTATGGTTCTCTACAAATTCAACATTTAAGCAATATCGGACTGAGCTACTTTCTGAAATGATACGAAGCATAATATATGCGATACAACACGACTTAACAATTTTCGATGCAGCATATCACATCAGGAAGGATTCGTCTCTGCAAAAACGTTATACAGGTTTCAAATTTTTATCTTCACGTACTCTTTTATCCAAAGGTTTGGAGTATGACTGTGTAATTATTGACATGATAACACCTTTATCCGCTAAAGACTTTTATGTTGCCATGACAAGAGCAATGAAGAAAATCTATATTATTTCAGCCTCTGACACCTTCCAATTTTGATAATGATGATTTCGGATTTAATATAACAAGTTGATTTGGACGGAGAATAATAGCATTTAAACAAGGAGTGTTGAAAAGGCAATGCGAGATTCCAGTTTATTAAGCTTCGCAGTTTGTTTAAGATAAGTAGCATAGCAATATTAAGCACATGTTCCAACCTTTGCAGGTGGTTGGATTTTTATACTTTTAATGTACCAATGGGAAGCTCACCAACTGAAAGAAGGGAAATTATATGGAATTAAAAATAGATAATTTGATGCGAAAAATTGCATTACCAAAGAGATATTTTAATAATGATTTTATTATTTCTGACAAGTTTAGAGAAGAAACAGATACCTTTATATCTCTTCTTCATCAATGTAGCTGTAAAGAATTTAATGTTGATCAAGAAGAAAAGATTAAACAAAATTTAGCTGAAATTTGTGATATAGCTCTATTAAATATAAGCTCTGTACTTAATATTATTAACTACTACGAAAATGCTGATTTAAAAACTGCTCAAGAAGAGTTTGATATATTAATGAGTAGAATAAAAGATGATATATTTATCAGTTCAATTGATGACTGGGTTCAAATAACTACTAAAGAGCAGAATTTCTGGACACAATTTCGTATAACGCCAGGCTATCGATATTTTAGGGTTAGGCCTTCTGAATATGAATCTTACACGATTTCGCTGAATGCAGATGAGCTTTTCCATATCCCACTTTCCAAGCGAGCATATTCTAATAACGAACGATTCAGTTTAGCGGGTTTTCCAAGTCTGTATTTATCAACAATGCTTCCTTTAGCTTGGCAGGAATGCGGATATCCGCAAAAATACTATTATTCTGAATATCAGTTTGAGCATTGCTATGATTCTACTTTTGAAAAACGTTTGGTAGACAAGGAACTACGATTTCTCTCATTGTATTCGCCAGACGAAATTTGCAATTGGGGATCATCTGTAAAGCATAATAATTTTGATCATTGGCTAGAAGTAGTTACTAAGTATTTGAAGAGTTATCCTTTGATATTAGCTTGCTCTTTTGTGAATCAGAGTGGTAAGGTTCCATACAAGCAAGAATACATTATCCCTCAAATGCTTATGCAATGGGTTCAGCGCAATAATTTAACGGTACAAGGTATTTCATACTTTACTTGTATTGATACAAGCATGTGGCCAAGTCAATGGTGTGCATACAACATAGCTATTCCAGCAATGGCACCATATGACGATAAAATGTACAGTAGCATTTTAAGGGAAAAATTTTGCTGGACTGTACCTCAGTTTTTCACAGTTCCTATAGCTGACAAAAAGAATAACGAACACGATAGAGAAATTATATATAGTTTTGTTAGCGATATAAGAAGTGCTATTAGAACATACCAGTTCCCCATGAAGCTTCTTGATATACTAAATAAAATGATGAATATTAGTGGCTGCCTTATGAGTTTGCTGGACAATGGGAGTGCTCAACATATGCAGTTGGCACTACATATCTTGAACTCTCTTTATAGCAATTGTAGTCAGTTAAAAACTTTTCGATTGGAAAACTTAATTGATGAGGTATTACAGGATAAACAAGATCTAAATTTAATTAATAATTTGAATTTATATGATGCCATTAATACATTTAGAAACTTATATAACAGATTTATTGGAGATATCGAAACTGACGAAAGTATTGAAAAAATAATTGATAACTATAAAATGCTTTGTTGGAACGACTTACATCCGCACTCTGAAATAATACTGATTTATACTAATGAAACTGAAATTACCGAACCTTTAAAGTGGTTGCATGAGAAACATGTTTTGCACTTTCTAAAAAAACTAGATTCTAGCGATAATACAGTCAAATATTTGAAACAAATTGCTGAGGAAGCAAAGGTTTCAATTCAAGATTTTTGGGACATACCTATAGGAAACGATGAATGGATTAAAATGAATATTAATGAAATTAAAACGCCGATTTTTATTAAGCAAAATGACGTTAGTATCTTCTCGCCCGATGGAACCGCGTTTTATGAATTTGTACAGATAGGATTTAATAAAGACATTTTAGCAGAGAAATTGAATGTATAATAAAGAATAAAAGTTTTGATTATGTTTGGTAGGATATATATCAAACGTTTATAATCTGAAGCATAGAATAATGATATATTTGAATTTGAAAGGGATTAATATTACTTTGGATAAACAAATAAATGATATGAATATACTAGATTTCGGACGCTCAATAAGTATGATTAATATTGACACTCCTATTTCTATTGAATTTGACAATAATTATGGGCAAAAGAAAGACAGATGGTGGACTTGTCAAAGTGAACACCTCACCGTTTGGTGTCTTTACCAACAACAACAGGATTGCCTATGTTTAAACATGAACCAAATAATAGTGCAAGAATTATGTATAATAACTTTAGGCGTCCAGAAACATTACTTTGGTTATTAGAATCACTTGGCGAAGATAAAGAAGTTCTTTTAGAGATTGTAAACGATATTAAAGTTATTAAAAAATGTCAAAGTGCATGTGCTAAACTCAGAGAAAGAATTTCATTTGATAGAATTTTAGAACTGATTGAAAGCTATAATTGAGGAAGTGTCATTAATTAATTTATTTTATAAATTTAAATTAAGTAACTAACTTCCCATTATGTTTATTGTATGAAGATGATATTTTCAAACATATCTTTAGATGTTATTCATCAAGCATACGCTGAATCGATAGAAAAAATGTAAAAAAGAGAGCAACTTTTTATCCGATTACCGATATGGAGCCGCCCTCTTTAACTTTGCACCGCTGTAAACGAAGAATACAGCGGTGCTATTTTCTTATGTCAGCATGACCTACGGTTTTTCATTATGCGTCAGACCCTTGCCGTTGTTCATCTGTAAAGAGATTAACGTAAAAGAGGCTTATTCATTTGAAGTTTTAAAAGTATCAAAATTTGACCCGCAGTAAATAAAGAAACCGAATTTGTCGGTATTTAAAGGAATTACTTACGAACCCCGATTAAAAACATCCAAACGATCTAGCATAATCGGATGATTGATCCAGATTACAGATGAACAAAAAATTAACGAACAAGACTCTCCATCAGGCGGGTCTTGTTCGTTGTTAAAGCAGCCCTCCCAAAAAGCTGGATTTATTGGTCGGCTCTTATAATAAAGTACGATGTGGTTTGAGCAATCTTACGGTTCATAAGCTTAGACGCGTCCGTGTTTTCAAGAATTTGTAGCTTTCCGCCTGCCGCCTTGGTATACGCCAGAAAAATTTCAAGCGCAGGAGGGCAATCTAGATAGCTGTTATCCATATTGGATATTTTCAGTAAATTACAATCCGTGATTGCCTGCCTGATTACCTTATCATGCTGCAGAGCATTAAGCGGAGTGAGATAATGCGAAAAATCAATTGAAAACATAACCAGACATTTTTTATCTGAAACAATTTTATACAATTGTGTAGCAAAACGCTCCGCTTCAGTGTACACGATTTTGTTTGAGAGAAGTATTGGTACAACTTCTGCTTTCGGCAGATAGTAATGTACATATGGAATAAGATTTGAGGCAGAATGGTCGTTTTGCAGCCGATTATCATCTGTTACAAATTGAATTCCTTTTATCGCGGTGATTTTTGAAAGCAAATCGGTGTCACACTTTATAACACCGGTTCCAACGCTCCATCCAAGTCGTGAAACCACCGCCTCCCCGTTTCCGCCGTTGTGATCCGGCGCAAATATTATCACTGTATCATATTGAGCTTCTAACGACTTTAAAAACCCTGCGATTAAGTCTGCTGCAACAAGATGATGGGGGACCACTCCACATATTGAATGTTCTGATTTGGTGTAATTTCTTGCGTTATTAATGCTTTTTCGGAATGTATCATCGGGCACATGCAGAATGTTTAACGTGTTTTGCGGTCGCACATTCTTCTCCGGCTCATGAGTGCGGCAGGAAATAGCAGTTGTACACAGCAGAATCAGGCAGGCGGTAAGGATTGCTCTAATTCTCAAACTTTATTTTCCCCCTGTCCGAATATCCCCACTTATCATCACAGGTGACAAAAGCGCTTTCCACTCGATAATTCCCAACTGTAACCGGTCTGATGTAATATACTATTTCATATACAACATATTGAAAACCATCATTTTTATATAATCCGAATTCAACTTTCTGTCCTTCATTCTTAATCAACCAATAATCTGTATTCTCATTCTCCTCATAATACGCAATGTCACCTCCATTAATAAACCTTGCACCGGACGGGATGAAATCTGTTATATCGTAAAAGCCGGGATCCTTTACTGTAACAAACAGTGTCACTTTTAATTCCTGCCCGATCTTGCAACTGCTTTTTGAAACATCAATACGCTTATCAATGCTCAGCGTTGAGCCTGAACTGCTTAGATTATCCGAGCTGCCGGTGAACAGTGCCCTTACATGAATTTGCCCGTTAATAACTTTGAACTTTGCCGCTTTGAGCTGAGAGGTCGTCATAACTAAAACTTTGTTTTCGAAATTCTTTATGGTGATCTGTTTTGTTTCGCCGTTCAGATTGTACTGCAAGGTAGACCGCGAGGCGATTTGAGGCGAATTGTTGACATAATAGATCTGTTCAAGACTGGGCAGATATGTTTTGGAAGGATTCGTCAGCATATTATTCACTATTTTCTGCGCAAGCACGTTGTTGCATCTTGTCAGTACATACAAAGAGAGCGCCGTCGTTTCATCGTTCGTTGCATCATCTGTGTTTAATACAAGCTTTGCACAATCTCCGTTAATCTTCATGTAACTCATACAGGTCCGATTAAAGAGATCTTTGGCTCCGGTGTCGTCGCCAATTGCCGAGAGCGCGCATGCGTAAAGAAGCTTTACTTTACCATGCAAAGTTTCATCCGCATTAAGAATCGCCTGAATCCGTGTCAGTACAGGCTCTTTATAGGCTGCAAGGCCAAAATAGGCTGCTGCAATCGTTTCTTTGTCGGAAACATTCTCGTCAATGATGCTGTATAAGTAAGCTGTCGCTTCAATTCGGTCAAGCGATTTTCCATTTGCCATGATAAAGCGGGCAGTAAGCAAAGGACTTGCGGAATCATACGGATAAATCAGCGCACCGCCGTCAACCCCCTGCAGCTTAAGGCTGGTGATATCGGATATCGCATACTGACTACCGCCGCTTAGGCTGTTAAGAATTTCTGCAGCACAATTTTTTGCATAGATCGCATCGTTTCTACCGCTGTTTGAACTATACATATCCAGCAATGATTTATAGGCTGACTCAGCCTGAGTGTTGTAGAAGGAAAGCTGAACGGGGGATTTCAGAGCATCTACATCAATGTTCTGGCTGTTCAAGTCAAATGTCTTGCTAAGCAAAAGCTCCGTTCCGTTTTTCTTTACCTCAAACGGCTTTTCAACTGTATCCGAAAAGCTGCCACATTTTGCTTTGACTCGCATAGTATAGCTGCCTGCGGACTTTTTCCCAAAATTGACGAACGCGGATGTACCGGAGGTATTTTTCACCTTTTCCGTAATACTTTTGTCATTGGGATCAACAACTGTAACCGTATATTCAACAGAGGCGTCTGATTTTATATCATTTCCAAAGGCGGTGCCGTAACAACGGGCGGTTACCGAAATATCGTCATCCGTAAGATAAGCTCTGTTCAGTACCATATCGGCAAAGAACGGCAAATTGGTTGTGATATTGTTCACGGTATTGTCAGCTCGGTTATCTGATGTGATTGCCTGTGTCGATATACGCCATGAGGTTAAATTGTCAGGCAGCCTGAAAGACAACGTTACCTTGCCGTCATTCCCTGTTTTGACGACTTTAAAGAAAGCGGAATCCTTAAAATTCCTGCGGATTGAACTGCCTTCTCCTCCGCCTTTTTCGTCACCTGTATTGCCGAAATTATGCTCTACATAGGATACATATTCTGAACAATATCCGGGTAATATACAATAATCATACAGGGAGGCCAGAAAATCAATAGATTGCGGATACATGCTGAAAACCGCCTCATCCGCAACACTGACATTCACGTTAGCTGCGCACGGCTTCCCGTCTTTCCCCGTTACTGCTATCTGAAGGTTAACCGTATCCCCCGGTTTATAACTTTTTTTGTCCGGTGTTGTATCGATGTTTATGGCGCTACAATCATAATCATAAAATAATCCGCAGCTTTCAACTGCAAAAATATGCTTACCGTCAAAATAAGCACCACCTACAAACACATTGGGAACATACTGTTTTTCAAAATTCACCTGAAATGTACAGCTGTCCGAAACAGAATAATTATTTATTCCGTCTTTTAATACACTGTAAAGTACCTTCCCTGAATTTACGGCTCCGCTTTCTTCCTCGTAAAGCCGAATTACAACCTTATCATTCACATTATGTTTTACGATCGAATTATCGTAATCTTCAAAAGAGCCAGACCTATAATATCGATTATCCGTGTAATAGTAGGAATGGGTATCCGAATACATATTGCACACGAATTGTACATCATAGTTTACTACTGATTTAATTGGCTGTCTGTTTGTATCGGTGCATGATAGCTCGCAGGTATACCATACGTCGGGATCCCGAGAAACCGGCAGATCATCCAGTACTAATGCTCCATCCGATGTGTCCACTGTTTTTTCGGATACCGTGCTAGTTTGAACATTATAGGAATAATTATATTCCGTTTTTTTCTCAACGTAATTATAATACTGATTTTCTATTTTCTTAACATTTATATTTTTAACGATTTTCACTTTAACAGGTACGTCAATTGATGCACCTCGTACGATATCAGCAAGATCATTTGAATTAATATTTTCCTTTGTGATTCTGTTTTTTGTCACTCGGTGCGTAGCTATTTCGATTTGCGGATTTTCGGCGCTTCCTGCAATATTTGTTTCAAGCATTACCGTTCTTGGCAGTACAAGTACGCTTTTTTCGTTCGTAACAGCAGTATCATCGGCATTTTTACTTTCCAGAATAATCGGGCAAAAGGCGGGATACCACGAATCAAAATAATCGTCATCCCTTTCTATTTTTATCATTTTATTGACATTACCATTTCTATCTGTTATTACTTTTTTTTCATTTCCATAGTTAAACGTCGCTTTCATGGGAAAATTTGCTGCCGGCGTTCCGTCAAAAAAACTCACATTCGCGTTTATTGGTACCGATTCTCCAATAAAATAAGCATCAAGCTGATCTAGAAAGCTAATATCATATGTAGGTTTAATATATTCTTCAACTATAATGCTTTTTGAGGTGATAACCTTACCCGAACTGGCTAAAATGATATCATAGTATGTGGAACTGTAATGATCCAGTTTTAGATCAGCTATAAAAATGCCGTCATCACTGATTTTTACCGGAACCTTTTGTAAAGCCTGGTTCAGGTCATAGATTTCTTGGTTGTATAAGCCATAATTGTAAGTCATAGAATCCGAATAAACATATATGTCTGCGGCTTTCAAATTTTCTCCGCCTGCGCGCGGTCTAACAAGTCCAAACACCCTGACAGTATCAGTGGACAGATAGCCCTCTCGATCTGTGTAGAGATAGGAATAATATTTCTGATTCAATGGTAGATTGGGATCCTGTGCAATCAGCGAAAGGCAGGTGACAAATGGCTTGGTGTTCCCGCTTTGTATCCTAACAATATCATTATTGGGAACATATTGATCTTCCGTAACTTGATTGATACTTCCCGAGATTGCCAGCTTAACCGTTCCGTCAGACGAGGTTTTCCCTTCCGCCTGAGACCCGATGGTAACCTGTGCACCGGAAAGCGGCTTGCCTGTCTTTGTGTCGTTCACCCAAAGTAGTATACTGCCATTATTGCTCAACGCGTAAACGGCAAAATCGTTTATTTGAATAAATTTCTGCATCAAAACCTTTTTCCCACCTAGCTCACCAGAGATATTCACGATGTAATAGCCTTGGGGTAGGCTGTTGCGCAAAATGATATAGCTTTCATAGACATCTTCCAGTCGCGTGAGCTTTGACTTAAAATCCGATATTTTATGATATTTTGCGGTATCAACAATATCATAAATGTTCCGGTTATAATCATTGGCTGATACTCCCGCTTCGGCTTTTTTTATCAGAGCGGCGTAATCGTCGGCACTTTTTACTTCAAAGATCTCTGTGGTGAACTCTGTATTCGCGTAGTCTTCACTTGCTTCTATTTCAACGACTGGACAATCACTGCTTAAAAATGTCTCCACTCTGTCTCCACTTAAAGCAATAAACGGGCTATTTGTATCCCCGTTGCTTGTTTCAAATTTGAAAGAATAATCCGATTGCAGGCTTTCTCCGGTTACAGCAGAAAACCCTTTTTTGACCGTAACCCTATAGCTTGTATTTTCTTCAAGCTTATCGGGGATAAACACAAGCGTGTTGCCGTATTTGTAAAAGCTGCCGTTTACCTTTGGCGTAATTTCAAAATATTTTTCGTAATTCTGAAAGTTAGGAAGCGTAAAGCTGATTTCAATCCCACTATATACAGGAACACAATAGCTTCCGGAAGCTGGCAGTGTGTTCCTTACTGTAAAATCTGTCTTTGTCTGAAATGCGTAGGATTTATCTCCCTCTTTTTTTGTTTTAAGTAAAAAGGTATAAATCTTGTTTTTTTCAAGCGGCGAATCAAATTTCAATATGAAATCGCCAAATCGTTTACTAACAGAGAACTTGTCTATTGTGCTTAATTTCAGATTTCTCAGCAGGTCATCCGTGCGGTTGTAATCCGACGACTTAATAACAAATTCGGAGTTTATATCAATGCCGTTCACGTCCTGAGCCGTCGCGGTGATGGAATTGATACGAGAGTTGAATATTATTAATACTGCAAATATCGCGATTAAAATGATTACCGTTATTGCAAAACCCGCAATTACAAATGATTTTTTCACATTAAATCCAAAGAGGGTCATTAATAATCATAACCTTTCCACTGTTAAATTTAGTAGATATAAAGTTATTGTAAAAAATCGGGATTTCATAATAATAAGTATTATATCAAAGATTATATCAAATGTGGAAATATTTACAACAACACCTTTGTTATATATTGGTTCCAGTTTTGTAACCATAGAATCTGATCTCAATTATAAAAGCCGATAAAATGGAGTGATGCGTTCCTTATACTTATTTAAATTAAATAAGTATAAAAAGAACGCTTTCTGAACGATAATTTTATCGTCGCTTTTATTTGAGATTAGTTTTATTACAATAATCCGCATTCAAAAAAAGATGCTTGCTTATTCATATCAAACCGCACATCGCTTGTTTTATAATCCAGCAAACATATTTTACTGTTAAAACTAACGCTTTTTATTTTGCAGAGAACTTGGTTCAATTCGCTGTTCTGGGCCGCGCCGATACACAATGCGCCATATTGACGGCGAGCAATTGCCGCAATTTCGCTGAGGTATATTTTTGTAATTGCCGGAGCATCGTGCTCAGCGGCTAAAAAACTTATATGCGCAAAATCGGCGGCAGTATCAGCCTTTGGAAAAGACGGATAATGTAACAGCTCGAGCAGAGGGCGCAGTTTTGACGCGGCTTTATAAATTCCGCCGTATTTTTTGACGATATACTGCTTAAAATCCTGCTGATTCCAGAGGGCTCCCGTTGCCGCGATTTCGCCGTTTTGATGAATAAGCAGATAAAAGTTTCCTACGTCAATACCATGGAATTGTGAAAATGATGATATCTCCGGAAAGAAGTTATGTGTTTTTCCGTATTCATGAAAGAAATTGAAAAGCCTTTCTGAATCCTTTTCGGTTGCCCTGCGGAACGTAAAATTATGACGAATTCTTTTGAACGCTTTCGGAGATATCAGATATGTCTTATATTTGTTTATGACATGCAATTCAGGCATATAGGTGCGCTTTTTATTCAGCATATGAAAAGCGCCGTCGTTTCCATCAAGAACAGAGCAAAAAAACAGCCTACATTGAGAAGACTTGAGAGCGGTATCAAACAACCGCGGTAAATTGACAGTACTGTTCTTGCGCTTATGCAAGCCGGTAACATATCCGACCGTATGCACTTTTTCATCTATATATAAACGCCTCGGCAAACAAACCATCTGAGCCTTGATTCTGTTCTCTTCGTCCACGCATACCGTCATTTCAGCATCTTTGCAATCGCAGAGATAGGATTGATAAGCATCTTTTCGTCTTGTGTAGACAATTTCAAGAGCACCGTTTGAAGAATGTGATTCTATCAATTCAAGCATTTGCCCGCCGTCGCCGGGCGCGGCTTTACGGAAAACCGCTTTATTTTTTTGCTTCATCAAGATTTTCACCCACCGGAATACCTATTCTTTTATCCACTTCAAAATGGAATAATACATTCATCGTCCAATATGCCAGATGCAATATCGGGCTTTTCGTGCGCGAAAATAGAGCAGGTAAGCGTCTGAATATAGAGCCAAAGGAAAAATACTTATGCTTATATTTTCCGCACAAGGCACGCAGTTTATCGGGCGTTACCAATGCCGGAGTAAAAGATATCCGGCCGTAATTATAATCCTCTTCCAACCACCAGCGTTCATGCAACAGCCGACCTTCCGATTTGAATCTGCTGTATGTTTCGGTGCCCGGAAAGGCAAGCAGGTGATTAAAAGCTACAACGAAAAATTTATGTTTCATTGCAAAATTCAGCACATCGTCAAAGCTCTTCTCACAGTCGTAATCAAAACCAAATACAAAGCTTGCGTAGATATTAATTCCCGCTTTGTGTATTCGTCTGACCAATTCATCCCGTTCGCCGAGTTTGTTGTTCCATTCCTTATTCATTTGCTTGAGGTTCCCCGGCTCAATGGATTCAAATCCGATAAGCACCAGTTTACACCCGCTTTTTCGCATCAGATTCAGCAACTCATCATCCCGAGCAATATCAAGAGTGATTTGAGTCGTCCATGTTATTTTTAGTTTTGCGACTTCAGTAAACAGTTCTTTGGCAAAAGCTTTATCCGAAAAAATACTGTCGTCAACAAAAAAGAATATTTTATGTTTACATGTTTTAATTTCCGCAACAATGTCTTCAATACGTCGATGCCGATAACAGCCGCTGTAGTAGGTAGAAATACTACAAAATTCGCATTTCCGGGTACAGCCGCGACCGATTTCAACCAATGACACCGGTTGGTATTTTTTCATTTTATCCGCATATATCGAACGGTCAGGCAAGCCGTAATCAAGCTGCGTCTCTCCACAATATAGCGGTTTATAGCTGCCTTTTTCAATATCAGCCAGCATCTGCGCCCATATGCTTTCAGCATTCCCTGTTATCAATATATCGGCATGTGGGGCGGCATCTTCGGGACTAAGGGTAACATGATATCCTCCCATCACGATTATTTTCCCTTGCCGACGGAATCGGTCGGCAAGCTCATAAGCGCGTTTGGCGGTATAGGTTTCCACCGTAATCGCCACTACATCACATGGAGTATTTTCGTCTATGGTTTCAATCCGGTCATCAAGAAACGCCCGCTTATACTTTTGAGGAGTCAACTTGTTGAGTACAGCAATGGTAAGCGGCTCCATCAACCATGATTTAAGATATCTCTCTCCGCTCTTTTTACCTATGCCCGGCAAAATATATAATATCTTCATATAATCATTCCTTCAATATATTGCGGCTTGGAATCACAACTTTAGATGGGATTTGACCGCCCTCATATACCTGTTTAATCGCTCGTCCCGCAGAAAAATCCCGCAGTAAAGCGGGCCAGGCCTAATCTGCTTCCCGTGTCACGATACTGTCGGCGTGCGAAAGCGCCTCCTCCGGCATGAATGTAACATGATATCCGCCCATTACGACAAACGAGCCCTGCTTCATATAATGGTGAGATATCAATAGAATTTTCATGCATTATCCTTTCTCATATCCAAACAGGATACCCTGCTTATTAAACACTTCGCGCCTAAAGATAGGGTTATACGCAAGATATGTAAAGAAGCGGTATGGCGTGCGCATATTGGTGTGCGGCTCGAACGCCCGGCTGATAATGGAACCAAAACTGTTAAATCGCTGTCGGCATCGAAAAGATTCTTCCGTAAGCTCATTCGGCGTCATGTTTTTGGGAATGAAAGACGCATGATTGAAGCGGTATTCAGGATGCAGCCACCATTTGCCGCCGTATAATAAACGGTCTTCCTTTTCAAGATTGCAATAAAGCGAGGTACCGGGATATGGGTTTAGTATATTAAAAGCGGCGAAACAGAATTTATTTTTAAGCGCAAAGTTGCTGGTTTCTCGAATACTCTCAACCGTATCGGTATCATGTCCGACGGTGAACGCTGCCCAGGTCTGCTGGCCATAACGGCGCAATTCGGCAACAGCGTGCCGGTAACCATCGTCTATATAGTGAGAATTGGTATCCTTTTGCATCCTTTCAATGCCGGTTTGACCTATGGATTCAAAGCCTATCACATTGCCCAAGCATCCGCTTTTCACCAAAAGATCCATCAATTCATTGTCTTCCAGCATATCCATTGAAGCCTGACTGACCCAGTGGATTTTAAGTGGAATCAGAGCCTTGAATAATTCTTTGGCAGCTTCCTTATTGGCCACAATGTTGTCATCGGTAAAAAAGATAAGCTTTCGCTTTTGGGCTCGTATTTCATCCGCAACGCTGCCAACGTCCCTTGTATAATGATGTTTATCAAAGTAAACGCTGGAAGCACAGAAGCTGCACCTGTTCGGACAACCTCGGGAAAACTGCATCAAAGTAATAGGTAAATATTTTTTGCCCGCGAAAATGCTCCGCCGAGGCAAGGTTCCAATTTGCGGCCGGTCAGCAGGACGGCAGGCATACCGCTTTTTCAATTGATTAGATCGCAAATCTTCCAGCAATTCATGCCAGATGTTTTCAGCGTCGCCCAACAATAGGCAGTCGGCATGCTCCTCCGCTTCCTCCGGGATCAGTGTAATATGTATCCCCCCCAGTACAACAGGCACCCCGCGCTTACGGAATTCGGCGCTTATTTCATAACTTCTTCTTGCGGTGAAAATTTGTACCGATATGGCAACCAAATCAAAATCTCCATCATAGGGAATATCCTCAAGCCGATCGTCAAACAGAACCGTTTCGATATCCTGCGGTGTAAGCCCCGCCAGTACGGCCAACCCCAGCGGCTCCATCTTGGCTCCGTCTAAAAACATGCCGTGCTCTTTACGCCCTATATTCGGATAAATCAATGCGATCTTCATTCGCCCAGCCGCCTCCCTTGCTTGCGATGAATTTCTTTGCGGGATATTAAATTCATCAACAGAAATACGCCCAATTTCATAAAACCGCCGATATTTGTCCCCCTCATCCGGCGGAAAATATTTTTATATGAATAAAAAGAATATCTAGCCGCCCTGCATGAATCCGTCAACTCCTGCGGCGTCATGGATTTGGGCGTAAAGGTCGCGTCACCGTATTTATAATAAGAATCATTCCACCACGCATCATATAACAGCTTTCCTCCACTTTTCAGCCGC
>JAQUHC010000016.1 GCA_028683785.1 Oscillospiraceae bacterium | reverse complement strand
ACTATAGTATCCTTGACCGGTACGAGTCCCTGCACTCATGCGGTTGAACCGCCGTGTACCGAACGGTACGCACGGTGGTGTGAGAGGTCGGTCACTCAACTAATGGGTGACCTCCTACTCGATTTATAGTGGAAATAAATAGCTATTTGTGATATTATGTAGGCAGGAATTATTTATATATGGGAACGGGGAATAATATTGAAAAGAATTTTTCTGGTTTTATTAATTGTATGTTTTTTCCTTTCTGCTTGCCAAACAAAAAACATAAAAGAGGCTGAAAATTCTATTCATCTCGAATATGCTAAACAGATTATAATAAATATATATGGAAATAAAGATTACATTTATGAGCAGGCAGATAACCAACTTATAGGAACAGTAGAAGATGCTGAGATATTGTATGGAGATTTATCTTTTTACAAAGTTTATGATGGCGGTAAATATTTTTGTACTGTAGCAGCAAATGCCAATACTCTTAAAAATGGAATAAAAATGAATCAATCTAATACCTTTAAACAAGTTAGAATAATCAATAATGATAAATATGAAATTACTGATATTGACATGTAGCCCAAATTAACATAATAGACATCATCTCCAACATCTCCTGCATCTTTTTTGTCAGTGGATTACAAACCAAAAATCCTGTCGAGTATTCGGCAGGATTTTTGGTTTGTATTCTTCATTATTAATTTTTCACTGTTCTGTCTTAGGGTTTTCAGGGCAGCCCTTTAATATTGCATGAGTATTTTATTCCGTAGAGCAATAAATTAATCAGCAGAGTTTGGATTCTTTTCTTAATAATATTATACAACAGATTTTACAGGGGACACCTCGATGTCCCTTTCTTGCTCCTTAAATTAATAGTGATGCTAATTTAAAATAAATATATCGAAATATCACAATAAACTTGGATAATATCTATGTTTATAAACTAAATAAATGTCAGAGATCAATCTACTGATATAAAATCCTTAATATCGGCGAAACGCTTTTCGCCGATACCTTTGATATTCATTATCTCCTCTATCGAATCAAAGCTGCCGTGTGATTCACGATATTCGATTATACGCTGAGCATATACCTCCCCTATCCCTTTGAGAGTAATCAGCTGTTCAACCGATGCTGTATTTATGTTTGTCTTTCCGGAGGGAACGGCGGTTTGTATGCTCTCATCATGGGAGTGTGTCGTCTTAACATCAGTTTGTGTCGTTATTTCAGAGGTAGAATTATCCGTTTGAGTCGGTATAAATCCGGTTGTAACAGGGCTTGATATGCTTAAAGCCTGTTTTTCATCTGAATAAATTACACCTATGGGGGACAGTTCGGGAGCATCCCATGCGCCCAGCAGGATAACAGCAACGCAAAGCAGCAATGCCAGAATAACCAGCACGCGTTCCTTTGACAATTCGCTCATATGCCCTCTCTCCCGGTCAAATATTCCATGATAATGTCGCATTGACTTATATGGCTATATACTACCTGATATGGCAGAATAGGGCAAGTGAATATATCACACAATAATCAGAAATTCCGCAACAGTGAAACGACCCTACCCAAGATGCTGACTTCTTTTGTAATTATCGGCTGGTATTCATCGTTTTCGGGTTGAAGCCGGATATACCCTTTTTCACGGTAAATGCGTTTAACGGTGGCCTCATCCCCCATAAGAGCAACCACAATTTCGCCGTCTTCGGCTGTGGGGGTTTTACGCACGATAACCACATCACCGTCTAAAATGCCTGCATTAATCATGCTATCGCCCGAGACGCGAAGTGCAAACAAATCGCCGGGATTATATCCCCCTCCCGAATATGGTACATATTCTTCAACTTCTTCAATAGCAAGGATGGGTTTTCCGGCAGTAACACGCCCCAAAAGAGGAACCCGAGCCACATTTTCGCCCGGCATACGGATTGCACGGTTAAGACCGCTTTGGCGGGAAATATAGCCTTCCTCCTCCAGTAGCTTTAGATAGGCATGAACCGTGGAGGTGGATTTAATGCCGGCAGCGGCGCAGATTTCACGAACAGTGGGCGGAACCCCGTCCTGTGCGCGTTCTTTAAGAAACATTAAAACCCTATTTTGTTTTTCGTTAAGTGGTTTCATATCTGCCCCTCCTGTAATATAATGGTGCTTTTTTGTATTTTATCATGCTCGTAGCCAAAAGTCAAACAAATGTTTGACTTTTTGGTTAAACAAATGTTTGACTTTTTGGTTAAACAAATGTTTGACTTTTGGCCAAAATAAAAGGAGATGACATGAGCATCTCCTTTTATAGATTAAAAAATGTTATACCCAACCGCGCAGCTTAACTGCGTTTGCCACCCTGTTTACAGCGATTACATAAGCTGCATCACGCATATACAAATTCTTATCGACAGAGAGCTTGTAAACATCGCGGAACGCCTTGGTCATGCTGTGCTCCAGCTTTTCAAGCACCTCTGCTTTATCCCAATAATAGTTCATATTGCATTGCACTTGTTCAAAATAGCTGCAGGTTACGCCGCTTGCATTACACAGAAAGTCGGGCAGTAAAGTAATTCCTTTCTCACGAATGAGCGGGTCGCAATCCGGAGTGGTTGGGCCGTTTGCCGCCTCACAAATAATCCTTACCTTAGAGGAAATATTCTGGAATACCTGCGGGGTAATCTGGTTTTCCAATGCGGCAGGTATCAGTATATCTACATCCTGCTTAATCCACTCGTCCCCCGAAAGCATTTCGTATCCCAACGCCACAGCCTTTTCTTTATCGATGCTGCCGAATGAGTCCTTAATTTTTACAAGCTGCTCAATATCACAGCCTGCTTCCTTTTTAAATGTATAGGACTTTGAATCCGCTTGGTTCCAGCAGGAGACTGCAATAACCTTGCCACCCAGCTCTGTATATTTGCGTGCTGCGTATTCGGCAACATTTCCAAACCCTTGAATACTGGCCGTTGTGGACTCAACCGGAATATTTTTTTCACGCAAAAAGTCTTTCAGCACATATATTACGCCATAACCGGTAGCCTCGGTACGCCCCAAGGAGCCTCCCATTCCAACAGGCTTACCGGTAATCATACCGGGGTATCTTCCCCCTGCGATTGTTTCATACTCATCAAGCATCCACAGCATATGCTGACCGTTTGTCATAACATCGGGTGCAGGCACATCCAGATTGGGACCCAGTTGGGTGTAAAGCTTCCGAATATATCCGCGGCAAAGCCTTTCCTGCTCCGCCATCGAAAGGTTGTGCGGATCGCAGATAACGCCGCCTTTCCCACCGCCTAAGGGGATATCGACAACCGAACATTTCCATGTCATCCACATGGAAAGCGCCCGTACAGTATCAGCCGTCTCGTGAGGGTGAAAACGGATACCGCCCTTGGCAGGCCCCCGTGCATCATTATGTTTAATGCGAAAAGCCTTAAAGACCTTTGTTGAGCCATCATCCATCTTAACAGGAATGGTAAAATGTATTTCTTTCATCGGTTCACGCAATAGGGCTCTAAGGCCACTGTCCAACTCAAGAACATCAGCCACCTTATCAAACTGAGCCTGAGCATTTTCAAAAGGATTATAGTTTAATGTAGCCATACAGAATGCCTCCCAAATTTTTTTAGATTTCTAAAAATGTGAAACCGCCGGATATCTCGTGAATTGAGTAAATAAACGAGATCTTCTGTTCATACTAAGCCGAATCGTCTTTGATTAAAACCCAAAGTTTAAGCCGAGATTTCGCGTTTTTCGAAATATTCTTTTCCGAAATATTATATGTTTTTACTGAATATATGTCAAGATTTTTAATATACGGTGATTCAAATTGAGTTTTTAAAGCAGGAAAACTAAATAGATTTACACAAACGCATTTATAAGCTGCTCGGCAGTCAGACCCGAAATGTACTCATCAATGGGCATTTTTTGTAAAATGCTAAGCAACACATCCTTACGGTATTCCGCCCCGACTACAGCCTGTTCAATTTCGCATATATCCCGCTGCCCAAAAAAGTCACCGAAGATTTTTGCCGACACTATCTTATTTTCGCGTACATCAAGGTTTACTTCCAAACAGCAACCGGGGAACATCATTTCCTTTTTAAACGAATACGGTTGTCTGGAGCCGTAATTCCATTCCCATGTGGAATACTTTTTACCCCTGAGACTTTCCACCTTGTCAATTTCATTTGAGTTCAATTCATACAAATCGGCAGAGCGGTTGCCGCTCAATATTTTTTCCAATAGCAATTCCCGGAACTCTTCAATGGTAATTTTACTTTTCAGATGGTCGATGATGTTGGTCACACGACTGCGAACAGAGCGAATGCTTTTACTTTTAAGCTTGAGCGGGTTTACATTCAGCGCGTTTGAAAGCAGGCTCATATCCGCGTTAAAAAGCAGGTTGCCGTGATGCAGTACTCCGGTATTGTCAGCACATTGGGCATTGCCCGAAAATTTCATGCCCTCAATCAACAAATCGTTTCGTCCGGAAAGCTCGGCCGGCACACCCAATGAGCGCAGTGTTTCAACCACCGGCTTTGTAAAATAGTCGTAATTATTAAATTTAAATTTTATTCCCCGCCTGATGAAGGTAAAGTTTAGGTTACCCATATCATGGAATACCGCTCCTCCGCCCGTAAGACGGCGGACTACTTGAATGTTATTATCTGTTACATAATTATAGTTTATCTCGGCGTATGTGTTTTGATTCTTGCCCACAATAATGGATCGCTCGTTTTGCCAAAGCATAAAAAACTCTTTGTCGGTGTTTTTAAACAGATATTCCTCCAAGGCAAGATTAAAGCTCGGATCGGTCGTTTTTTGATTTATTACAAGCATAATGTCTCCCCTTTCAGGGTCTTATTAATACCAATTTGAATTAATATTAGAAGAATGCGTTATGAGCAATAAATTTCTATCTCCGCTTTTATTTGAGATTAGCATAATCGTACGGCCGCAACGGTTGTTGCGGCCGTACGAAAACAGGTTAATCAAACACCGTTTTTGCTCTTTCTCATAAGCTCGACGCTTGAAAAATCGTTTTTGGCTACATGTCCTTTTAACGGCATAATCTTTTGGTGTATGGCATCGATAAACCATGACGGCTGAGGGAAAAACTCTTTGTCATACTCAAACGCGGGAGTAATCCAGTTTTTCGCCCCCACGACAACCGGAGGTGCATCGAGATAGTCAAAGGCCAATTGTGTTATATTTTGTGCCATGTCATTCAGAACGTTATTACGGGTGCATGCATCACTCGCCAACAGTATTCGTCCCGTCTTCTTGACCGATTCAACAACCTTTTCGTAATTGAAGGGTACGACGCTGCGCGCGTCTATTACCTCGGCGCTTACGCCATAGGTTTGCTCTAATGCTTCGGCTGCTTCAAGAGCATTGTAAAGCGTTACACCAATTGTTAGGATGGTAATATCCTTGCCCTCCCTGCGAACTGCCGGCTCCCCGAACGGTACTTCATAATATCCCTCGGGCACGCCTTCTTTAACAAAGCGCTCACCCATATCGTAAATCCTTTGGCTCTCAAAGAACACAACCGGGTCGGTCCCGCAAAGAGCGGTATTCATCAAGCCCTTGGCGTCGTACGGGGTGACCGGGAACACAACCTTAAGCCCGGGAATATGTGCGCACAGAGAGCTCCAATCCTGCGAGTGCTGGGCGCCGTATTTTGAGCCGACAGATACCCGCAGAACAAACGGCATTTTAAGACCGCCCGCACTCATGGACTGCCATTTGGCCATCTGGTTGAACACCTCATCGCCCGCACAACCGATAAAGTCACAGAACATAAGCTCGGCTATGACACGTCCTCCCGCCATTCCGTAGCCAACCGCCGTTCCCACGATAGCCGCTTCGGAAATAGGGGAATTGAACAGCCTGTGATAGGGCAGCGCTTCGGTAAGACCGCGATACACAGCAAAAGCGCCGTTCCAGTCGCGCACATCCTCGCCGTACGAAATAAGCGTGGGGTCGGTGTAGTATTTATCCATGATTGATTCAAATATTGCGTCGCGTATATTATATTGCTTTAACTTGGGAATAAGTTTACCGCTCTCGTCATACGCATACCGCGACAGGGTTTTAATCTTTTTGACGCGGTCGTTGTCCTCTTTTGCCATTTTTACATCGGGCTCACGGTCGTCAAGCTTTTCGACACGCTGATTTGAGAACATATAATCTTCCAAAAAGCGCGGATTCTTATTATAATCGGTGTAAGGGGCAATATCCAGATCCGATGCCAACATAAACATTCTCTTGTTGCGATCGATGACATCATCTCTTACCTTATCGATTTCCTTTTGAGTCGCTATTCCCGCCTTTGCAAGCTGTGCGGGGAAAACGGTCAGCGGATCATGTTTCTCCCACTCGTCAACCTCCTCCTGGGTTCTGTATGTCATTACATCAGAGGTGGAGTGACCGCTTAAACGGTATGTTACTACATCCAAAAGCACAGGGCCCTTACCCTCTTTTATAAGCTCCATTTTGCGCTTATAGGCGTCTATGACCGCCAGCGGGTTCCATCCGTTAATGCGTTCGGCGTTAAACTGTGTCGGGGAAATGGAAGCCAGGCGCACCAAATCGTTGTAGCACATGGTTTCGCCCTTGGTTTGACCGCCCATGCCGTAATGGTTGTTGTTAAAGTTGAAAATGACAGGCAGACCGCCCTTATATCCGTCCTCCCAAAGTTTTGAAAACTGGTCCATTGCGGCAAAATTCATCGATTCATATACCGGGCCGCGCGCCGCCGCACCGTCGCCGGCGTTTGCCACAACCACTCCGCCTTTTTTATTGCATTTTTTATACAGCGCCACACCTGTTGCTATGGGAGCCGAGCCGCCCACAATGGCATTGTTGGGATAAATGCCGAAGGGCAGAAAGAACGCGTGCATTGAGCCGCCAAGGCCGCGTGAAAATCCGCAATCCTTGGCAAACAGCTCGGCCATAAGCCCAAACATAAAGTAATCTTTAGCCATATCCTTGGTGGTTTTTGCGGTGGAATATTTCTTTACGATTTCATAATTAACACCGTTGTTAAATTCTTTCATAATACTTTCAAGCTCGTCGTCCGAAAGCTTTTTTATGGCCGACATAGCCTTTGCTATGACCTGATGATGGCTGCGGTGTGTACCAAAAATATAATCGTCCACTCCCAAATTATAAGCCTGCCCTACTGCAGTTGACTCCTCACCGATGGCAAGATGTGACGGACCGGGATAGGTGAACTCCTTGTCATTATAATTTCCTTTTTTCTTAAGAGCCAAAAGCATGGTTTCAAACTCTCGAATGGCTACCATGTCTGCATAAATATTAAGAAAATCTTCTTTGGAAAAGTTGCTTTTTTCATCGGCAACCGTCTTGTCATACTCACAAACCGGAATATCCTTAAATTTAACCTTGCGTTTTGCGAAATTGCTTTTCGGGTCGACATACTGTGACTTTGGCATAATGTTCTTTCTCTCCTTTAGTTATACAAAAAATAAATTTGCTTACTTTATTTCAAACAGTGCTTCACGAATAACCTCGCATACGGTAGGATGAGGAAATACAATTTCTTTTAAATTTTCTACACGCATTTCGGTCTCGATCATCAGTGCCGCACCGTAAATAATCTCGGAGGCATAATTCGAAATCATATGCACACCCAGCAAGCGGCGGTACTTTTTATCGACTATTACCTTGACAATGCCGTCGCCGCCCTCGTTTTCCGCAACATAACGACCGCTGTAACGCATGGTGAGATTAACCGTTTCAACATCATAACCCTTTTTCTTTGCTGATTCTTCGGTTTCTCCGACCGAACCCACCTCAGGATTGGTGTAAATGACACTGGGTATAGCGTTATATCTCATACGGTCCTTTTTGCCCAACATGGTGTTTACCGCAACCTCGCCCTCACGGTAGGCGGTATGCGCCAACATAGATATTCCGTTTACATCCCCCGCAGCATAAACACCCGCAACATTTGTGCGCATTTGCTCGTCGGTCTTGATGCCGCTTCGTTCTGTATGTACATGAATATTTTCCAAACCGAAACCGGTTGTTACGGCCGCGCGACCGATGGAGCAAAGAACCTTGTCGGCTTTAGCCTTAAATATCTGTCCGTTTTCTTCGTATATAACCTCGTTGGGGTTTACGGCGGTAACTTTACATCCGAGCTTGAAAGTTATGCCTTTGCTTTGATAATTTTTCTTTAATATGCCCGATATGTCGGAATCGGTGTTACCTGCAATGTGATCAAGCATTTCAATAACGGTCACATGGCTGCCTGCCGAATTATAATAGGACGCCATTTCCAAACCGATAACGCCGCCACCTATTATCACCATTTCACGGGGAACTTCCTGTAAATCAAGAACTTCCCTGTTGGTAAGCACAAAACCGCTGCTAACACCTTCGCGCAAACCGGGAATAGGAGGTATGACCGGCGTCGAGCCCGTTGCAATCAGTAATTGCCGCCCGGTATATGTCTTGCCGTCTGCAGACACTTCAAAGCCTTCTGTACCGCGTCCGAGTATTTGGGCTTCGGAATTGACGACGGTAACACCGTGCTTTTTCATGGTCATGCCTATTCCCGATACTAATGATTTTACCACCTTGTTTTTGCGTGCTATAACTGCCTTTTGGTCTATGGATGAACCCTGAACGGTTACTCCGTATTGCTCGCCGTGTTTTGTATAATCATAAACCTTGGCTGAATACAGCAATGCCTTGGACGGGATACACCCTTCGTTAAGACACACACCGCCCAATGCCCTTTTTTCCAAAACCAGCGTTTTAATGCCCGCCGCGCCGGCTTTTTCGGCTGCGTTGTAGCCTGCGGGGCCTCCGCCTATTACAATTAAATCATAAAGTTCCATTTCTCATCCTCCACTTATTTGCAAAGCAACACGGAAAAGTTTTCAAGCGTGTTCTTTAAATCTGCCAAAAAGCGGGATGCAGGTGCCCCGTCAACCACGCTGTGATTATATGTCAGTGACAATCCCATTGCTTTATATGCCTTAAGCTCGCCGTTGACTTCTTTTACTCGTGTGGTAATACCGTCAACACCGAGTATGCCGGTCTGTGGCGGGTTAATAACAGGGGTAAAGCTTTCAATACCGAAAACCCCGAGGTTGGAAACGGTAAAGGTTCCGTTACTCAACATGTCGGGAGTTGCCGCGCCTTTTTGGCATATAGCCGCAAGCTCTTTAGCCTGTACGGAGATTTCATTCAAAGACTTTTTATCGGCGTTAAACAGCGTAGGTACAAGCAATCCCTTTTCTGTATCGACAGCCACCCCTAAATTGACACTGTTAAAATAACGCACAGTATCGTTTTCAAGATAATGTGCATTAAGCGCACGATGCTCCGGTTTGGAAAGCATGCGTGACACGGCAAACAGAATAATATCGTTCAGTGTAATATTATTAAGTCCCATGCCTTCAGCACTGTTTTTGATTTTTTTACGGAATTCTAAAATCTCGGTAGCATCGAAGGATAACGAGTGCGTAAGCTGCGGGATGCTTGATAACGACAGTTTCATGGTTTTTGCGATTGCGCGGCGAACCCCGCTCATCTTTTCATCAGTATAATTCGGCTGTGTTTCGGCAGGTTGCGCGTCGGGCACGGCAACATCGATATCCGCAACCGAAAACTTGCCGCCTATTCCGGTGCCCTTTGCACCTTGGAAAGAACCTGACGCGGCATATGTGGCTGAAGGTCCCCTATCTATAAGCACCTGAATATCGCCCTCAACAATACGTCCCTCGGCTCCGGTCGGGGTTGCAAACCGCGCATCTACACCGGCTTTTGACGCCAACGCTTTTGCCCTTGGCGAAACCTTTAAAAAACCATCCTCAGCCTTTTCGGTGTTTACATGTATGGTTTCAGGCTGTTCGGGCTTTGTATCATCTTTATTTACCGTTTCCGGGGGCTGTTCCTCCCCGGACTTGCTCGGAATAAACTCGTCAATATTTTCTCCGGGATTTCCTATTACTCCGATAACCGTCATTACCGGGATATCGTCTCCCTCCTCAAAAAACTGCTCAAGTATGGTACCATCACAGGGAGCAGTTTCTTCAACCGTAGATTTATCTGTTTCATAAGTAAACAGAAGCTCATCTTTTTTAACAACTTCTCCCTTCTTTTTATTCCATTCGGTCAGTATGCAGGACTCGACCGAAATGCCGACATTGGGCATCAGAATTGGTTGGGCCATTTATCCTTCCTCCTTAAAATTATTCGACCTGTACTCATAACATTAAATTTAACCGCAACTCCTTTTGTTTATTCCCATCGAACCAAAATGCCGTACCGCTTTGCTGTCTCAAGCATATCCTCCGGCGGTTTTGCATCGGTGATAAGAATGTGTATCTGCTCAAGCGTGGCAAAGGTAAACGGCATGCTCTTGCCAAATTTACTGCAATCCACCATCACGATGTTCTTCTTGCTCTTTTGAACAATATTTCGTTTTAACTCGCACTCGCTGTGATTGCCTATCGAAAATCCATTTTCCTTTGAAAAAGCGGACGGGACCATAAAGGCAACATCAAAATTATAATTTTCAACAAATTTTAACGATTGCTGTCCTGAAACCGAAAAGCTTTCTCGGTTTATTGTACCGCCTATCAGATTGACACTCGGTGTGTGACGCTTTAAAACCTCCAGCGCAATATGGGGACTGCTTGTTAATATCGAAAGGTGTTTATCGGGAAGATTATAAGCTAAATTCATCGCGGTTGTACCCGAATCTAAAAATATCGAACGTCCGGTTTCTATATACTCGGCTGCAATTTGTGCCACCTTGTCCTTAGCCGCCTTGTTCATCAACAGGCGCATTGCGTAAACATCCTCCTGAAGCCCGCCCATTGAACGTATGTATCGTATACCCCCTTTTACACGTATGGCCTCACCGATGGATTCAAAGTATTGAAAATCACGACGAAGTGTCATTGAAGAAATATTCGGAAAAACCTCTTCAAGCTCCTTGAGGGATAACATTCCTTTTTCCTTGAGCATTTCCCAAATGGTTTGACGCCTTTCAACACTCATTTCAATACCCCTTCCGCTTGTGATGTTAATCTGTGATAATTTCTAACACCTATCGTGTTAATTATACACATGAATTAACACTTTGTCAAGACAATTGAATAAAAAAACTCCAACGGAAATACACCGGCGGAGTTGATAAGTTTGAAAAATAAATTTTTCAAACGGGGAGTTTTGTCCTTTTGCGCCGAAAGCAAGGCGCAAATTCGGCACAGCCGAACCGGCCGAAACATCCCAGTCACTGCGAAAGGATGGTCATAAAGTTTGAAAAATAAATTTTTCAAACGGGGAGTTTTGTCCTTTTGCGCCAAAAGCGAGGCGCAAATTCGGCACAGCCGAACCGGCCGAAACATCCCAGTCACTGCGAAAGGATGGTCATAAAGTTTGAAAAATAAGTTTTTCAAACGGGGAGTTTTGTCCTTTTGCGCCGAAAGCAAGGCGCAAATTCGGCACAGCCGAACCGGCCGAAACATCCCAGTCACTGCGAAAAAATGGTCATAATTATGCTTAAACTACAATGATTCTCGCCCGATTTTTGCGAAATGAGCCACTCTTTGGTCCAAGCTCGGAATACTTTCTAAAGTTTGCGAGCCAAGCATTCCCTTTGTCAGGCACTTGCTTACAGACATCTCATGCCCTATAAGGGCATAAGTAGAGTCGTAAAGATGATGGTACATCGGGTTTTGAAGAGCCTTGCAAATAAACGACTGTCTTGGAGAATTTATGTCTTCCCCGCTTATTTCGAAAAAGCCGTAACGTTTGCAATAGTTCATTACTTGTAAAAGCTGCTTTTCGGTATTACGGGTAGGCATATATGTTACAGCGTTAAACCCGAGTGAGCGCAGCTCCTCGAAAAGCAAATCTATATAACCATCCTCAAAGCGCTGTGCTTTTTTATCGCCCGTAACCGAATTTTCGACATCTCCCAGATATGCATAGGCAGATATTGCACCGACTTTTTTTGACAGTCCGATAAAATCCGATACACTAGGGCATTCCTCCCCCGCAGGTATATAAAATCGCTCAACCAAATTTCCCTTTAAAACACCAAGTAAATCATACAAATAGTATTCCTCGGGGCCGCTTTTGAGCTTTGTAAGGATATTGTCATCAAGAGGCATATCAAGCCGGTCTTTCAAAAAACTGCACAGCCTGTCACATTCGGGATATCTCTCGTTAAGCTTTATTGCCAGAGCAAAAAGTATGTGCCTTTCGGTTATGCTACCGCCTATACCGTAATTGGAGATAGGCATAACATCACTGTTAAAATCAAGCCTTATGCCAGTGTTCTCAAATATGGAGTTTATTCTGTCACACATTTTTCTGTTGCGTTCATTCCGCTTTTCTCTGAACGGCGCAAAATACTCGTTTACATAATCTATATATTTATGTGAAATTCCGTGAAGTGCAACATATGCGACAGACAGCTGGTCGGGATTGTTTATCCTTTTACCCTCAAGCCTCGTGCCTTTCATGCTGACGCGACACTCCAACCCGACGGTTGTAGCAATTCCCATGATTTTGCCGGCTTCGATAAACTCGTGGGCACCGCCAATGGAATCATGGTCCATGATACCGGCTGTAGACAATCCGTTTTTCCACGCCATATATACAGCAGCAGATGGAGAATACGGCGAAAAGGAATATGTTGTGTGAATATGGTTGTTGACACTGCCACCCTCGTTATCTTTTTTTATTTTCCCTTGTGAATATAATTCGGATATTCTCTCAAGGGCACAAAGTCGCTCTTGCGCTTCGGATTGGTTCAGAGATAATAAATGTTGATCGCTCATGCCCACACCTCATTTCAGCATCTGTTGACCGCCGGTCACCGGTATTGCCTGTCCGGTTTCATATTTTTGATCGACGGCGTAAAGTATCGCGCGGGTGACATCCGACGGCAGGCATCCCCTTTTCAAAGGCACCTTGCTTTCATAATACTTCCGCACATCATCGACCGACTTGGCTCCAGGTACTTTGCCGGCACGGAAATACTGAACGAACAGGCCCTTTTCCGGATCGCTCCATAGCGGGCCGTCTAAATAATTCCCCGGGCATACGGCATTGCACTTAATATTGAACTCGGCCAGCTCGAGAGCAAAACTCTGAGTAAGTCCTATGCCGCCGAACTTGCTGCCTGCATAAGCAAAGTTTTTATTGCTTCCCGTAAGCCCTGATTTGGAATTTATCTCGATAATATCAAAGGTTTCATCGGGCGCAAACCTATGCTGTATCTTCATGGGTACCGTAGCGTATTTTGTGCAGAGAAAATACGCTACATAATTGACGTTTGTAACCAGTTCAAAGCTGCTTTTAGTCAATTCCTCAAGACCTCCGGCGCGTACAATTCCGGCATTGCTTATGAACAAGTCTAATCCGCCGTAATGAAGCACGGCTTTTTCAATCAAAGATTTTACCGATTGCTCGTCGGTAACATCGACATCTACCGCAATGGCCGACCCTTCACCGCATTGTTTGCATATTTCCTGCGATACCTGTTTTGCGCCCTTCAAATTCATGTCGGCAATCACAACATAAGCGCCCTCGCTTGCCAACTGCTCGGCAATACCCTTGCCAAATCCCTGCGCACTACCGGTAACAACAACCACCTTGCCCGAAAGCCTTTTTTGTGAAACTGACAAACCCGCCTTTTGACGATAGCTTTCCGACTCCCAGTTTATAATAAAATCGGTAAGCTCTTTGGTCATAGGCAGATAACCTCCAAACGCGACAGAAAACTCGGCCACCTTGACTTCATCCTCGAACAGAGCGCGGGCTGTTTCGGCCTCCTTTATGTTTTTTCCGCATGCGAATATACCGACATTTTGTACCCCCACTATCTTGGGCGCGTATTTATTCTCATTTACAAATTCATCAAAAGCCTTCTCAAGCTCGCGATAGAATTTTTCAATATCCCGATCAAACGGAATATAAAGAGGTTTCGCTTTGCAATAAACTATATGATCGGGCGACGGGGGGTTATCAAACAGCTTAAACATCTCGGCGCTTTCAATATATTTACTCACAAGCGGATCGACAAAATATCTGACCTGACTGCCATCAACTTGTTCAAACCTTTTATACAGCATCCTAACAGCGGGAGCTATCGCCGCCGCAATGCCGGCACATTGTTCTGTAAAATCGGTCTTAGGTATAGCTTGGACTACAGCTTTTTTCAAAGTATTTACGGTTTTGTCCACAAGTATATCTATCTGCTCTGTCGAATCGGCGGCAAAAAATACGCCATGGTTTTGCAGCAGCATTACCTGCAAGTCCTCGCCGTGTTTTTTTCTGTACTCGCCCATCATTTTTCGGCAGAGTGCCGCTAAAACATAGCCCGGCTTGGTTATCGGTACCCACAGGGCGTCTGGAAAAAGCTCATCCGACATTTTGCGGCCGTCCTTTGAGCAGGTTAGTCCGTTTATAAGCGCGGGATGCACATGCAGCACATACTTTTGAGGGAAAAGGTTGTGCAGCAGGGTTTCGACGCTCGGGCGGAGGCACTGTTCGGGGTTTAACCTTGCTTTCATTAAATCGGTAAGCACTTGTGATTCGCGTGTTTTTTCATCGGCACTGTATTCTTCATCCCACATGGCGTCAAGAGCCGCGCGGTTCATCGATACAAATTCTCTTTCATCAATATTTCCCAAAGAGACTCCCGAAGCTTTGACATACAGCGTATCACCCGTCTTATATGAGGTATTGCCGCCTCCCGCTAAAACATATTCAGCGTCGCTTCCGTATTTACGGCTCATATTTATCAGGTTTTTTAAATCACCTTTATACATATATTTACACCTTTCCTTGTATTAATTACCTTATGGTACCCAACGCGGGAAATGGCGGACACAAATTTATGTCCGCCATGAGTCCGTACCGTTATATTAGTTTTTAGGTACCGATTCCCAATCCTTCAAAAACTTCTGAAGACCATCCCTGGTAAGCGGATGCTCAATCATTTGCATGATAATCTTATATGGCACGGTAGCAACATCACAGCCGCATTTAGCCAAACCTATAACATGAAGTGGATTGCGTGTGCTGGCTGCAACAATTTGTGTTTTTATGTCCTGAACGGCAAACATTTCGGCAATTTCGGATACAAGCTGAAGACCGTCCCAGCCTATGTCATCCACGCGGCCGAGGAAGGGGGCGACAAAGGCTGCTCCCGCGTTGGAAGCGAGCAGTGCCTGTCCGGCAGAAAAGCACAATGTCACGCAGGTTCTGATTCCGTCCTTTTTTAACAAGCTTACGGCCTTTAGGCCCTCTGCACACATCGGAATCTTAATAATCATTTTCTTGTGAAGCTTGCTGATTTCATGTGCTTCCTTTACCATTTTATCAGCTTCAAGTCCAATTACCTCACCAAAGATATATGTTTCATCTCCGACGATACCCGATATTTCTTTTATCGCATCCTCAAATTTTTTGCCCTCTCTTGCAATTATGGACGGGTTTGTTGTAACTCCCTCGACAATTCCCAACGCGTATGCGTTTTTAATTTCCTCAACATTGGCGGTGTCAATAAAAATTTTCATTTAGTATTCCTCCGGTTTATTTTTTTCTCAATTTAAAAAGGTGACTAAAATCAGCTGACAATTAGTATCAGTAATAGTATTATATTGGTTTTGCTCTCTCCAATAGGTATCTTTCAGCCTCATGGCACCAAAGGCCGTTGTTTTTCTCAACAATATCGGCTAAATCTAAAAACATCCCATTTGCTTCACCCAACATCCTAAAATCAGATATGGCGGTTAAAGGCATCGATATTTGCGTATATATAAGTTTTTTACCTCCGGGAATCTTGGGGAGATTTTTTGTTGTTTCAATAACCGCATCCAATCCGCCTATATGTGTTACCATTGCCGAGGGATCTAATATATTGCGCGACAGCTTATCGAGAGCTTCGATTAAATCATCGTTATTACCGCCGCTATTGCCGGCAACATGGGTACTCATGTAATGGACATTATAAAAATTGAACTCTGCCGAAAATTTCGGGTCGGTAGGTCCCGCGAAGAAATTTAAGCACCCGTCATATCCAAGTATTTCGCTTGCCTGCTGTAAGACGGCGCGCACCGGCGCGTATACATACACATCGTCGAATCCGGTGCCGTCGGTCAATGCGCGAAGACTTCCGACAACATCGTCAATCCCCGAAGTATTCATATACACAAGCTTAACACCGTTCCTCGCAGCCTCTTCAACCGTGTATATCTGAGCGGCGCGTTTCAATCTGGCTTCATCGATATCGGTGACAACAAGCAGCGATGGACGGCGCTCGCAATGAATGGCGTAATCAATAGCGCCGAGTCCCATGGGTCCTACACCTGCAAGCAACGCCATCTTTCCGCCTTCTGCAATACCCATATTGTGAACATAGCTTCCGGGGGCGCTGTGGTAGTTGACATTAAACCCTCCGACAATACAGCTTACGGGTTCGGCTAAAGAACCCATATAATACGCATCCCCCGTATAATCCATAAGACAGCTGCGTTCCATTACAATGCTGGGAATAATAATGTATGTGGAGGCACCGCCGATATACTTAAACGAATACCCGGGAGCCGCGTGAACATTGGTCGGGTCATTTATTGCCGGCTGGATGGCAAACTTACTGCCGACTTTGTACTTCTTGTCACACGCGTTTCCTACCTTAATGATATCTCCGCAAAATTCATGCCCAACAATAACCGGATTACTGGCGACATCGTCGGGAACGCGTTTGTGAGCAGGCCCCTGCAGGGTGGCCTTATATGTCGACATGCAAATGCTGTCGGATACTACCCTTGCTAATATTTCATCATCCCTTATTTCGGGCAATTCGAACTCTTCGAGTCTTAAATCATTAACGCCGTAAAGGCGCACGGCTTTTGTTTTCAATTTGCTAACCTCCATACTTTAGATTTGGTCGTTTGTTGTTATATTATCGTCTTTCGGTTAAAACTCTGTTGAAGCCTGTCCTCGATTTCAGAAACGAGCTTTTCCAATTTTACGCCGTCTATCAGTAGAGTATAATAATCCTTTATGAGTGAGTATACCGGAGCATTTCTTTCAATGCCGCAGGTGCCGGATAAAACGGTATCGATATTAATATCCGCATCATCGGAATGTGCTGAAAACAAAGCGGCGGCAACGCCAACAGGTATATACAGCGGCTCATCAGACTGGTTAACGCACATGTTTATAGCACCTATGAATCTGTCAGACGGCGCGAGCTTTCTAAAAACATCCCGCCCGACACGGGACACCGTGTCACCCAATTCACGGTTTGCAAAGCGTAACAATAAATCATATATGTGCTCAAGCAGTCCGTCAAGCGGCACGGAAAACATCCGTGACAGCGACACAGCCGCTTCGGTCATTGCTCTTTGCACAATAAGCTTTATATAAGGATTTTCAACAGCCTGCCACACATACTCATATCCGTAAACAAACCCCAAATACGCCGTCAGGGCGTGCCCCATGTTGTGTATGTACAGCTTTCTTTTTATATAAAACTCAAATGGAGAAAACGGGTGAAGATGCTTAATTTGAGGAATATCTCCCTTGAAAGCGTCTTTGTCAACCGGCAATTCGCAATAATTTTCAACGCATATCCTAAGAATATTTCCCCGAGACATATCCTTGGTCATAACCGGGACCATACGGCCTATTGAGGATTCCACAAGCCCTATCTTTTGGTCAAACAGTATTTTTTCATTCTGTGACAGCTTTTTGGTTATAAGATCGCGCAACATTTTATCGGCGTGGAGTAAATTCTCCGCGACGATAATATCCAGCGGTCTCATGTTATTGTCAGCCCATCTCATCTTAAAACCATTGACAAGGTTTGGCACAATATGCTTAAGGATGTTTACCCCCACCGAAACGGCCATTATATCCGCCCTTGATATTGCGGCAGCTACCGCCTGTTCATCCATCCCATCAATACAGCAAACATTTTCAATCCATATCTCATGCGGGTTTTTCCGCGTCACTATGTTGACGGGATACTTCTTATCTTTATTAAAGGCGTTTATTATATCGGTGTTGACATCGACAAACTCCACCTTATACCCAGCCTGACCGAATACCTGTCCTAAAAATCCGCGACCTATATTTCCTGCTCCGTACTGCAAAAAAGTATTTCCCATATCAATGCCTTCCTAAATCTTTTAACAGTGTTGACTCATATATAAAAATATAGCCTTATTTATGCCTGTTGTCCAGCGTTATTTGATACAACAATTATTGATTTGAATTATATATTTTGTTAATTTTTTTATAATATCTTAACATATTATATGTTAAGATTTACAAATTAATAGTTAATTTGCAGCATACGGTCATTTAAGTTTCTATCCTTGTTTTACAGATATTTTTCCTGATACTAAAGATTTAAAAGGCTCTGCTCCAGTAAGGTCAGTTTTTCATTAAGACGGGCAGCATTTTCTTTTGCCGTATTCACAACATCGGCGGGAGCCTTTGAGGTAAAAGCTTTATTGTTCAGCCTTGCCATTACGCCGTCAAGCCGCTTTTTTACGGCTTCCTTTTCCCTTGTAAGTCTGGAACGCTCGGCATCCTTATCCACCAGTTCATCCATGGGGATTTTTATGGTTGCATCGGCAGTGACGATGCTAATGGCTCGGTCAAGTTCAAAGCCGCTTCCAACCTTTATTTCGGATGCCCATGCCAGCTTTTCAAAAAACACGGCTCCTCGCTCGAAGGTCGGTATAAACGCGGTTTCAATATATACCGGTGCCTTTTTAGAAGGGGGTACATTCATCTCGGCGCGGCGGTTTCTGATTGCACGGATGGCTTCCATAATCCGCTCCATTTCCCTTTCCTCTTCAGGGAAATCAAGTGCCGTATCATACTCCGGCCATGGGGATATCATTAGGGCTTCACCCTCATGCGGCAGTGTCTGCCAAATTTCCTCGGTGATGAAAGGCATAAACGGATGAAGCATTTTGAGTGTTCCGGTCATCACGAAAACAAGCACCTGCCGCCCGCCCGAAGCATTCTCGCCCTGCAACCTGCTCTTGCAAAGCTCGATATACCAGTCGCAGAAATTATCCCATATAAAATCATGCAGTTTCTGGACAGCGATACCCAGCTCGAATTTTTCAAGATTTTCCGTTATCTCGGCAGCAACCGAGTTAAAGCGGGATGCAATCCACTTATCCTCCAGCTCCAGCTTATCAGGCAGTCCAAGCTCAACCTTATTATCCCCGATATTCATAAGAATAAATCGCGCAGCATTCCATAATTTATTTGCAAAATTACGAGATGCTTCCGCCTTTTCGGTGGTAAAACGCATATCATTTCCGGGGCTATTGCCTGCTGCCAAGGTAAAGCGTAGCGCATCTGCGCCGTACTGTTCGATAATTTCCAACGGATCAATACCGTTGCCCAGAGATTTTGACATCTTTTGCCCCTGGGCATCTCTGACCAGTCCATGGATGAACACGGTATCAAACGGAACCTTGCCCGTATGCTCCAACCCAGAAAACATCATGCGGACAACCCAAAAGAATATGATGTCATACCCGGTAACCAGTGTATTTGTCGGGTAAAAGTAATCCAGTTCGGGTGTTTTGTCCGGCCAACCGAGGGTGGAAAATGGCCAAAGGGCCGATGAAAACCATGTGTCCAGCGTATCTTCATCCTGTTTAATATCGGAGCTACCGCAATTCTCACAAACCGACGGATCATCACGGCCGACCGTCACATATCCGCAATCTTGACAATACCATGCGGGAATGCGATGCCCCCACCATAGCTGACGGGAAATGCACCAATCGCGGATATTTTCCAGCCAGTGGAAATAGACCTTTTCAAACCTTTCGGGCACAAAACGGGTATATCGGTTTTTTACCGCTTCAGTAGCAGGCCCTGCCAACGGCTCCATCTTTACAAACCATTGCATAGATATCCGCGGCTCAATCACGGTACGGCAGCGATAGCATGAGCCGACATTATGCTTTAACGGCTCGGTTTTAACCAACCATCCCTGCTCTTCCAGCTCTTTAACGATTTCCTTGCGGCATTCCATGATGGTCATGCCGCTATATTTACCGGCAAACTCGTTCATAATCCCCCCCTCGTCTATAACCGTGACTACCGGCAGATTATGCCGCAGTCCGACTTCAAAGTCGTTGGGGTCATGAGCAGGGGTTATCTTAACCACACCGGTCCCGAAATCCATTTCTACATAGGTATCGGAAATGATGGGTATCTCCTTATTAACAATCGGCAGTATTACATTTTTGCCGATAAGATGTGCATACCTTTCATCATCGGGATGAACCGCAACCGCCGTATCTCCCAGCATGGTTTCGGGGCGGGTGGTGGCAAGCTCAAGATAACCGCTGCCATCGGTAAGCGGATAGCGCAGATGATAAAAGGTGGCTTCCTTTTCTTCAAATTCCACTTCGGCATCCGAAATGGATGTGCGACAATGGGTACACCAGTTTATTATGCGCTCACCGCGGTAAATCAATCCCTTTTCATAAAGGCGGACAAACACTTCGCGAACAGCCTTGGAACAGCCCTCGTCCATGGTGAAGCGCTCCCGCTCCCAGTCACAGGATGAACCCATTTTTTTAAGCTGGTTGATGATTCTGCTACCGTAGGTTTCTTTCCATTCCCATGCGCGTTTTAAAAAGCCTTCACGCCCGATATCTTCTTTGCTGATACCCTCTTTCGCCATGGCTTCCACGATCTTTGCTTCGGTCGCAATAGAAGCATGGTCGGTGCCGGGCATCCACAGTGCTTCAAAACCCTGCATACGCCGCCAACGAATTAAAATATCCTGCAATGTATTGTCCAGCGCGTGCCCCATGTGGAGTTGACCTGTAATGTTAGGGGGCGGAATAACTATTGTATAAGGCTTTTTGCCCGAATTGGGCACAGCATGAAAATAACCGCCTTCCATCCAGAAACGGTAGATACGATTCTCAACCTCGTTCGGCTCATAAGTTTTTGCAAGCTGTTTGCTTCGCTGCTCTATGTTTTCCATGCCATTACCACGCCTTTCGGACATTTGCAAAATTATTTCTGTTTATATATTGAAAAGTATTTTATCACAGGCAGTTTTTTTCTGCAAGCATGAGTAATCAAAAATACAGCCTAACACTCCCGATAATTAATGCGAATAAAAGTGCTGCCAATATTATAACAAGTGCTATTGATGCAATCCAAAGCCAGAAAAACAAGCGTCTTCTGCTGTTATACATGCCGAGCTGTTCCGAACTCGGCTCATTTAAAGGTCTGCCGCAGCGCTGGCAAAACCGGCTGGTCGGAACCAGAAAATCTCCGCACTGCATACAGCGCATAGGCTGCGGGCTTTTTGTAACATACACAATCAGATATACAAGGGCAAGAATGTGAAATAAGCCCGACAAAACAGCCCACAACGCGGCATTCTCTACCCGGCGGTAAAGGGCGTCATAGTATATACAAAAACCGAGAAACAGGCTCGAACCCATTGCCATCAAAGCTATAAACACTATACTAATCCATATAATTGGTACAAAACCCATGTTCATTTCAACCTCCACACCCTCTATTATCATCGAAACTACCTCCTGTACAATTTATTTACATTTATTATCGTTCAATTAATACTGCACGAACAGGAGAACCGTCACAACCTTTTATTTTAATCGGCGCGGCAAATAAGAAATAACTGCCTGGATTTACATTTGACAGGTCGATTCCTTCCAAAAGCAACATCCCGCTGCCCAGCAACTGTTTATGTACCTCTCCGTTGCATTCGGAGAGGGCTGCCGCCTGTTCCTCTACTCCAACCAATCTTAATCCGGCCGTTGAAAGTACAAACGCGGCGCTGGGGCTTAACTCCATTTCCCCTTTAAAAAGCACTCTCGGGTGTAAAAAAGGCATGAGCTCCTCAGCCTGTGCGCCAAGCAATGTTCCGTTAAATTCAACCACACTGCACTCTCCGATGCAGGCTTCAAGTTCTATAGATTCCGCGTCCAAACCATCCGGTATAAAATGCAAGGGAACATCCAGATGTGTTGCATTGTGAGCGCAAATATGCAGCGCTGATGTATTGCATGAATCACCTAAAGAAATACGGGTCAGCGGCTTTATTTCGGGCGCAGGGTCCCCAGGATATACCTGCGCCGACATCAATTCGCGGGAAATATCAATAATACGCATAATCATCACCTTCCGCTATATAATATTCGGCAATTGACTGCCGGTAATCGGTAGCCGCTCCACAGTTATTTTGTAACCGCCATCGAAACAAGCACTATCCATCCCCTGCGTTCACCGCGTTCGACAACCTTTAAGC
>JAQUHC010000133.1 GCA_028683785.1 Oscillospiraceae bacterium | reverse complement strand
CTTAATTTAATTTTGAATTAGTATCATAAAGCGGGATTATAATACGACAAATCCCATCTTTTTAAGCGCCTTGTCAAGCGTCCGATTTGAAATAGCGGCTGCCCGTTCTGCCCCCTGTTTCATCATTTGCTCAAGATATGCTTTGTCCTTCATCAAGTCGTCAAACCGTTGCTGAACGGGACGGAGGGTTTCGATAACCGCTTCCGCCACCGCCACTTTGAAATCTCCGTAACCTCTGCCTTTAAATTCTGCTGTAATTTCATCAAACGATTTTGAGGTGATGGTTGCGTATATTTCCATCAAGTTGTTTATTCCGTCTTTACCTTGGGCATATCGTACATCTGCCTCACTGTCGGTTACGGCACGCTTGCATTTTCGCATAATGGTGTCGGGGCTATCCTTCAGTGAGATAAAAGCGTTTTGATTTTCGTCAGATTTGGACATTTTTTTGGTTGGATCCTGAAGGGATTTTACCCTTCCGCCTTTTTTGAGGATATACGGTTCGGGTAACACAAAAACCTTGCCGTGAACATTATTAAAACGCTCGGCTATATCTCGGGTAAGCTCTACATGCTGCTTCTGGTCATCCCCCACAGGAACATAATTCGGCTGATAAAGCAGGATATCCGCCGCCATAAGGGAGGGATATGCAAACATACCGAGGTTGATATTATCAGAGTGTTTAGCCGATTTATCCTTAAATTGTGTCATGCGGGACAGCTCACCGAATTGACTGTGGCAGGCGAGCAGCCAGGTCATCTCGGCATGGGCGGGGACATGCGACTGAACAAAAAGCAGGCTTTTATCCGGCTTAAGCCCGACAGCAATAAGCAGAGCAAACATCTCGTATATCTGGTTGCGAAACTGTGCGGCTTCCTGCCTAACGGTAATGGCATGCAAGTCTGCAACCGCAAAGGCGCAATCAAGTTCATCCTGCATTTCCACCCAGTTGCGCATGGCGCCGAGATAGTTGCCCAGAGTCGGAACACCTGTCGGCTGAATACAGCTGAGCGCCCTCTTTTTATGTGGGGCAACGGTTGTGTTCTCCATCAAATTTCATCCTTTTAAAAAATTATTAATTGGGTTATTTTATAACTTCCTTTGCCAACTCGCCCAGCTTTGCAACCCCCTTGCGCATGGCATCATCTGTTGGGGTGGAGAAATTCAGGCGGAAATTTTGACATGGTTGGTTTTCATCAACCAAAAACGCGTTGCCCGGCACCACAGCCACCTTATAGTCGATAATGGCGCGTTTGCAGAATGAGGGCATATCAACCCCGTCCGGCAGGCGGCACCACACGAACAAGCCGCCCTGTGTAGGCGCATAGGTGATACCATGGGGGACAAGATGCTCTTCGATAAGAGACAGCATGAGCTTGGCTTTTTTGCGGTAAATATCTCTCAGATCGTTGAGATGGGCTTCAAAATCACAGCCTCCCATATATTCATCACATATAATCTGGGACCACATGGTCGTATGGACATCCTCACCCTGCTTACAGACGGTCATTTTCTGTAACAGGGTTTTGTGAGCTATCGCATATCCTACCCGAATGCCGGGGGAAAGCACCTTTGAAAAGCTGCCGCCATATACGACGTGGCCATCCTCATCAAAAGCTTTTACGGCTTTAATATGTTCACCCTCAAACCGCAGGTCGCCGTATGGGTTATCTTCGACAATAACAACATCGTAGAGCCGTGCCAATTCATAAAGCATATGTCGTTTTTCCAAACTCATGGTGATGCCCGAGGGATTTTGAAAGTTCGGGATGGTGTATATTATTTTTGTGTTTGGATTGGACTTTAATGCCGATTCGAGGGCATTTATATCCATACCGTCGTCCTGTATCGGAACACCGACCAGCCTGCTCCCCAAAGAACGAAAGGAGTTGAGAGAGCCGATAAAACTGGGAGCTTCGCATATAACCACATCGTTCGGATTGCATAAAGCCTTGGCCGCCAGCTCAACAACCTGCTGGGCACCAGAGGTAATCAGAATATTATCGAATTCACGCACAATATTGTGCTTTTTTTGCATATAGTCGGTTATACGCCTGCGCAGCGGTCCATATCCCTCGGTTGTGCCGTATTGTAAGGCGTCAAATGGCCGCTGAGCAAGAACACGCGCCGATATTTCGGCAATATCCTTTACCGGAAAGGCTTCCGGAGCGGGATTACCGGCTGATAAAGAAATCACCTCTGGGTCGGCGGTAAATTTTAATATTTCACGGATTGCCGACGGGTTGAGGTTTTGAACACGGTTTGCAAATTTGTAATCCATTATAATGAACAGTCCTTTATTAAATAATCGTCAGGGTCGCCTGTAGCTGGGGCTGATTATTCCTCTCCGCTCCCACAGCATTTTTTATACTTTTTACCGCTGCCGCAGGGGCAGGGATCGTTGCGCCCCACCTTTTGGGCGGCCGTTTTACGCACAGGGCGTTTAACATCGGTTCCGTCTGCCGAGGTGGAGGTGGGCTTAGCAACCTGCTCCCGCTTGGGACCCTCCTCGGAGCGGATTTGCACCGTAAGCATAAGGCGGGCGGTATCTTCACGAATTGAAGCAATCATCTGATCAAACATATCAAAACCTTCAAGACGATACATGACTACCGGGTCTTTCTGGCCGTATGCACGCAGATGAATACCCTTGCGCAGTTCGTCCATATTATCTATATGGTCCATCCAATAGCGGTCAACCGTTTTAAGCAGTATAACCCGCTCAATTTCCCGCATGGTTTCATCGCCGTACTGCTTTTCCTTGGAATCGTATATTTCCATTGCCCTTTGGGTGAGTTGGTCGATAATGTCGCTTCGCTCTGCGTCTTCAAGCTGCTGCTCGTTAAAGCGCAAATCATCCTCGTATGTCAGCCATCCGGCATAAAAATCGCGAAGCCCGTCGATATTCCAGGTTTCATGCTGATCGTCACTTGACAGGTAGGTGTTACAGTTGGCTGCTATCGATTCTTTAATCATCCCGATTATGGCATCCCGCACATTTTCACCGTTGAGCACCGTATCGCGTTGACTATATATTATCTCACGCTGACGGTTCATAACATCGTCAAATTGCAGAACATCCCGGCGGATTGCAAAGTTGCGCTCCTCAACCTTCTTTTGAGCGCCTTCGATTGAATTGGTCAGCAGACGGTTTTCAATCGGGGTGTCTTCGTCAATACCCAGTGTATCCATCAGGGAATTAATTCTTTCGCCTCCGAAAAGCCGCATCAGGTCATCTTCGAGGGAAAGGTAAAAACGCGATTCTCCGGGGTCGCCCTGACGGCCTGATCTTCCGCGCAACTGGTTATCAATACGGCGGGATTCATGTCGTTCGGTTCCCAGTATAAACAGACCGCCCACCTCGCAAACAGCATCGGCTTCCGCCTTTATCTCCTGCTGATACTTTTTCTCCAGTTCCAAAAAGCATGCTCGCGCCGAGAGAATTTCCTCGTTATCGGTTTCGCTGAAATCGGTTGATAGGTCTATGATATTCTCCGACATTCCCATCCGCCGCATTTCGGACTTGGCAAGATATTCGGCGTTGCCGCCCAGCTTGATATCGGTACCGCGCCCTGCCATATTTGTGGCAATGGTGACGGCTCCTTTTTTACCTGCCTGTGCAACAATTTCGGCTTCCTTGTGATGATGCTTGGCGTTTAATACCTCGTGCTTTATGCCCCGCTTGGACAGGAGCTTGGACAAAACTTCGGATTTTTCAATCGATATGGTACCCACAAGTACAGGTTGACCTTTTTGGTGGCATTCTTCTATTTGATTGATTGCCGCCCTGAATTTACCCATTTCGGTTTTATATATACAGTCCGAATGGTCTTCTCTGATCATGGGGCGGTTGGTTGGTATCTCGACCACATCCAGCTTATAAATCTGCTCAAACTCACGGGATTCGGTCATGGCGGTACAGGTCATGCCGGCCAGCTTTTTATAAAGACGAAAATAGTTCTGGAAGGTGATGGTGGCGAGCGTTTTGCTTTCACGCTCAACCTTGACACCTTCCTTTGCCTCTATCGCCTGATGCAACCCCTCGTTATAACGGCGGCCGAACATAAGGCGGCCGGTAAACTCATCGACAATAAGCACCTCACCGTCCTTGACGACATAATCGATATCCCGCTGCATTACACCGCGAGCTTTGATTGCCTGGTTGATATGATGTAGCAGGGTGACATTGTCAGGGTCCATAAGATTTTCAAGTTGAAAATTCTTTTCCGCTTTAACCACTCCCGAGCGTGTCAGGGTGGCGGTGCGGGCTTTTTCGTCGACTATATAATCGGCATCTACATTATCCTGCTCCTCTTTGGAATCCTGTTCACGCACCTTGACCAGCTTAAGTGTTTTGGCAAAACGGTCGGCGCGGGTGTAAAGGTCGGTGGATTTATCGCCTTGACCGGATATAATAAGCGGGGTGCGTGCCTCATCAATCAAAATGGAGTCAACCTCGTCCACAATGGCGTAGCTGTGGGCGCGCTGAACCTTGTTTTCTTTATATATAACCATGTTATCACGCAGATAATCAAACCCGAACTCGTTGTTTGTGCCGTAGGTTATGTCGGCGTTATAGGCAGCCTTTCTGTCGCTAGGCTCCAGGTCATGTACAATAAGCCCGACCGAAAGCCCGAGATAACGATAAACCTTGCCCATCCATTCACTGTCGCGGCGGGCAAGATAATCATTGACGGTTACGACGTGTACGCCGTTTCCTGAGAGAGCATTAAGATATGCGGGCAGGATAACTGTCTGGGTTTTTCCTTCACCTGTTTTCATTTCTGCTATTCTACCCTGATGCATAATGATACCGCCGAGAACTTGAACAGGAAAGTGGGGAGTACTGAGCACCCTGTCGGTAGCCTCACGGCAGACGGCAAAAGCATCCGGCAGGATATCATCAAGAGTTTCACCCATTTTAAGCCGGTCTTTCAGCTTTGCTGTCTGACCTTTCAGCTCGACCTCATCCATTGCACGATATTTATCAGCAAGGGAGAGAACCTTATCGCATATCGGTTGTACCCGCTTTATCTCTCTCTTACTGTAATCCCCGAACATTATTTTTATAAGCCCCATATTATTCAGTACCTCCGGTCTTAAGTAAAAACCTTAAAGTCATTATAAAATCATGTTAACAATACTATTTAATATAACACAATTTATGGGAGGTTACAACTATTGAAATGTTATTGGTTCTTTTCTTCTTTCCGTGAAAAGTTACGCAAAAAGAGTAGGACAGGAAAGTTTGAGTTTCCCCACAGCAAGAAAAATAGCGGATATATAACCCTCAATGGTGCGAAATCCTCTTGCA
>JAQUHC010000132.1 GCA_028683785.1 Oscillospiraceae bacterium | reverse complement strand
ACAAAAACTATTACCGAAAAAGCGGAGACAAACAGCAGTGCAAAAACCATAAGAAAAGCGCTGAACTTCTTTGACAATAATAAACACTTTTTCACCTTAAAACTCTCCTCTCATTAATTACGCGAATAATACGACAGACAGTTATCCCCGCCTCGCCGTGGAGGCGAGGATAACCCCCTTTGTCAACCCGATTACGGGAATAAACTAACCAATTAAGTTGTTAAAACAGAAGACCGCCGTCAACTTCACCTTCAAAAACCGAAGAAGTGGATAGTATTTGATTGAGTTCCAATTGTACAATGTCTATCTGCGGAACTTTATAGATACTTTTGGTATGCTGTGTTTTAGCTTGTATCATTGTAATCCCCCTTATTATATTATTGATTTTCTACTGATTCGTCGTCACCTAAACTTGACCTAAAATAATTCCAAAGTAGTCGGCAACTTCCTGGGTAGAAGAAACAAACGCCTTGCTTGCATCAGGGGTTTCGGTGCCTGCTGCATTGTATACAGTGAACAAATCGCCGGTTGTATCATTTTTGTATACAATATAGGTTCTTGCCATCAAATCAGTATTAAAATTAGCCTCAGGAATGTTGATAACTGTAACTCCAAAGGTGGTATTATCTGTTGTAGATAATACGGTTCCCTCACTGTTGAGTGAGCTTGCGGTGCCGACCACCAGTTCGCCCGAAACATATTTTGTCCCTGACAACAGAACCGTTCCGTATTTTGAAATACTGTAACCGGTTCCGACGGCTGCATTGGTGTCAAAGTCTGTTCCGAAGCGCAAGCCCCAGGGGGCAGATGTACGGATTGTAACACCTCTAAATGTAGGACGGAATGCATCAAATGCGGCAATAGCATCTGTAAGTACATTGTAATTCGTAACCAAAAGCTTGTCACTTTCGCTCAAAGCATCGTATGCTGCTTTGGCTGCGGCAATGTCGCTTTCGCTACCGGGTGTTACAGTGCCGATAGCCGAGATAAGGTCAATTACCGAATTTTCGGGGCCGGTGGTGGATTCGGTTGCTTGAGTATAATAGCCTATTTCATCGATATAAAAGTATCCGGGTTCATAGTCCCCTTCGTTAAATACCGCTATTCTTACCCGCATTAATTTATTGGTCGGATTATTTGGAACAATGTTAGCTCCCCCAGTGGTTTTGACAGTCGTCCAAGGGATCTGCACAAATTGTTGTCCGGCTGTAAGTGTTATCATCTCACCTTGATAACTTAACCACGTCCCTGCTGGGCTATCCATGACATCCAGTCTGACTCGAATCGGCCGGCTTGTGTTTATCCAGAAACTGAATCCATCGCCCTTTGCATGATATCTGTTTGTAACATCATCCTGATCACCGATATTTGACCAAGAAACTATTTTGGTGTAATCAAACTTGGCGCATTGCGAGCCTAAGTAACCCAGTTCGTTCGAAAGGCTCATGGTCATTGAAGAATCTTCATCTGCTACAACAAGCGGAAAAAATGCCTCAAGTTCTGTTTGCAAAGTCATGGCTTCAAAGTCTTGGAATAATTCATAAGCATTATCCGCCGTTGCCGGAATTGTGGTGGTGGGAGCCGTGTTTACATAGCCAACTTCATCAATACAAACGGTTCCCTCGGTTAATTTATCCTCAACAGGGAACATCATGAAACCGATTCTAACATCTCTGTCAGGGCGATTGGGTTCAAGAACTAAATCCCTTTTCTCATCAAAGTCCTCTTTGCCTGCGAATTCGCCCCAGGGTATCTGTACGAAACTATCCCCTGCAGCCAAGGTAACTATGCTACTTTTGTATCCGACCCACCTATACCAAGCAGTAGCCTGAATTCGCATCGGGCAGTCAACATTAACCCAAAAGCTTAATCCCTCGCCGCTTGAAGTAAGATTGTCTTTATCGGTACCGAATCTTAGCCAACTAGACTGGTAGTTTAGCGAAAAAGTAGCCATCGCTGCTTGAGAGCCGTTATAGCCGCCGTCAGCCGATAGGCTTAATGTTGCGGAACAGCCGGTTTCAAACCCAAACTCGTTGTAATAAGCTGCCACATAGGCAGTTTCGGTCATTGCATCAAAATTCTGCACAGCTGTATACGGGGCATCCGGTACTGCTGCCCCTTGAGCAAAAATTAATACCGAGAATGCGGAAACAAATAGAAGTGCGAAAACTGTAAGGAATGTGCTGAGTTTTCTTGCAGAGAAACGATTTTTCATTCTTAACCTTCTCCTTCCAAAATTTTAATATGAATAATTAGCCCATTACACTACTTTAAGTATAACAGTGAAAATACAATTTTTATTTATGATAATTAAAAAATTGTTTTCGTTTTTACACAAATATTATCATAATATATAACAGACGTTGCTATTAGTGAAATAATATATTGCAATGTAATGAAAAGTCAACCGCGAATTTTGTCTTAATGTACAACATCATATACAATTTCATGATGTAACTATAACATTCTTATTTATGTTTTTCTTTACGAAAATTACGACTCTATTTGTTTTTTTAGCAATATATTTTTTTTTAGCAATATATTTGTCGAGTCTGTCTAAAACATACAGTTTTTCGTAAAAATAAGCAGGAACGCGGCTGACGCACAATAAGAAATTGTGCGTCAGCCCTGAAATTATGTATTTACCCGGTGAAACTTTATGTGATGTCGTAGTGGCGCACCTATGTTTGCGCCTGAATAACCCGAAAAAACGGTTATTTGAATCTGATTATTTTATTCGTATGCTCTGCACCAATCCACCTCATATTTAAGGGGGAAATCCGAATCGGTGAAATTCCATCTGCCTACCCAGTTGGAATCGTTGTTCTGACCCATCCGGTAGCTGAAGAGTATAAAATTATTTACCGGGTTCATTATACCGCCCGATGGATTGGTTGTTGTATATGAATGCTCAAACACCCCCACCAGCTCCTCATCGCAATAGTAATAGGAATTATCTTGGGTTATCACCGCTCCGATTGCATGAAATTGTCCGTCATACATCTTGCCTGCCGCCGGACTTGCCATAAAATTATTTGAACGACTGTATTGACTGTTGTTGTAATTCCAGAAATGCTCGGTTACACTGTATTGATTACCGAAAAAATCCGACCATTCAATGATATCGATCTCGCGGCAACCTAAATCCGAGCTTGGGCCGTCAAAGAAAAGATTTTGTCTTTGACCGTTAAATTCGGGCAACAGCCAGAACCCCCCGCAGATGCCCGACCAGGGTTCATACCTCATGGCTGACACATAACATCCTAGGGACTGTGTGAATTTGTTTTCGGTTGAAATCGCTCCGTCGTTGTATTGATAGGTCACTCCGTTAAGCACAGTCTCCCGCTTTTTGGCCAGCAGCTTCAATGTTCCGCCCGATACTTCATAGCAATCGCGGGCACAATACGACGGCGCGTCGCCATAGGTTAATTCCGGCTCAAACACGCTCCACTTGTTTGAATCCAAATCACTTCCGTTGAAATTATCATTGAATGTAATATCCCACTTTTTCGAAGGAATGATTACGCTTGACGATTGTCCGCCTGTTGACCTTGCGGTTATAACAACATCCTTGCTCTCATTTCTGACCGAGTAGGGTACAATAACCTTTCCGTCTTGAATTGTTACACGATAATCGTTAGCGCTCAGCGTAAAGCCGCTGCTCATAGGAACGCCGTTATTCTTAACCGCAATATCATATTCGGCATCATATTCGGGCAGTCCGGGATGGTATTGAAGCAGAGAGACTTCAAATTTTCCAAAGCTTTTAGTATAATAGCCTACCTCATCAATATAGAAATTCCCCGCTTGATAGCCGCCCTGGTTAAAGACCGCTATTCTTACCCGCATTAAACTATTATTCGGATCATTCGGGGTAATGCTTATTGACGAGTTATTCTTGCGTTTAACACTTGTCCAAGGTATCTGAACAAATTGTGCTCCGGTTGAGAGAGTCAATATCTCACTCTCATATTCTTGCCAGTCATCAAAGACATCCAACCGGATGCGAATTTCCCGGCTTGTATTAATCCAAAAACAAAAGCCATTACCTTTTGAATGATATCTGTTTGTTTCCAACGCCGAATCACCGAAATTTAACCAAGATACTATTTGATTATACTCAAACTTGGCGGCTTTAGACCCATCACAACCACCGTTTTGAGAGAGGCTCATGGTCAACTGGGAATCCTCATCAATTGCGGTATGGGGGTAAAAGCCCTCAAGCTGTGCCTGTGAAGTCATGGAATTAAAATTCTGAAATACCTCATAAGGCTTGGTATAATAGCCTACTTCATCAATATAGAAGGTTCCCGCTCCATTGGTACCATCGTTAAATACCGCTATTCTTACCCGCATTAAACTATTATTCGGAGCATTCGGGGTAATGCTTATTGACGGGTCATTTTTGCGTTTAACGCTTGTCCAGGGTATCTTCACAAATTGTTCCCCGGGCGAAAGGGTTATTGTCTCACCCTCGTATTCTTGCCAGCCGTCATAGACATCCAGCCTGATGCGAATTCCTCGGCTGGTATTTATCCAAAAACTAAATCCGTCGCCTTTTGCATGATATCTGTTTGTTTCTAATGCTTGGTCACCGAAATTCAACCACCATGCTATTTTATTATAATCAAACTTGGCAGCCTTAGAACCTTGATAACCACCGTTTTGGGAGAGGCTCTTGGTTAACCGGGAATCCCCATCAATTGCGGAATAAGGGAAGAATGAATTAAGCTGTGCCTGTGAAGTCATTGCGTCGAAATTCTGAAACAGTTCATAATCGTTGTCAGGTTCGTCAGGCGGGTTTGTGGGTGCATTCGGATCTATGTAGCCCAATTCATCAATATAAGCCGTCCCGGTACTGCCCGAAGAATTTACCGGATTTAACAGTATACCTACCCTTAAATTATTGGTCGGATTATTGGGCGCGATTACGCTGTGAAGGTTTGGGTCCCATTCGGCTGTGCCTTCACAATCGTTCCAGGGTACCTGTACAAAATGTTCTCCTGCATCAAGAGTTATCAAATCATTTGTGTGCTGAATCCACTCATCAACAACAAGAATCCTGCAGCGCATCGGGGTATCAAGCTTAATCCAAAAGCTGAAGCCGTCTCCGCTTGCAGTAAAATTGTCTGCCGAGCTGTCAATCCTAATCCAGCTCGAACCATTGTTAAGGCTGTAATTAACCTTAACCGCTTTGGAACCGTTATAGCCGCCGTTAGTTGAAAGGCTCAATCCACCGGTACAACCCGGTTCAATCTGCAAATTGTTGTAGTAATCAGTCACCTGTGCATCGGTAGTCATACCTTCAAAGCCTTGAACAAGAGCATAAGGACTTTGGGGTTGCGCTGCCCCCTGTACAATAACCATTCCTGAAAATACCGAAACAAATAGAATAGCCAATGCCGTAAGGATAGTGCTGATTTTCTCACCCATAATACGCTT
>JAQUHC010000131.1 GCA_028683785.1 Oscillospiraceae bacterium | reverse complement strand
CATATGACCCAAATGTATTCCAGTAGTTTCTCATTGGGGCTTTTCCCTTTAAATATCCGCATTGGCTTGCTGTTTGTCCAGTTTAGATAATCTTTTAATTTATCGTTGAAATCTACCATGTTGCGAAAATGCTAGTACTCGTAAAAGCATCTCTGATCCATGCGATGGCTCCGTTCTACCTTGCCGTTATGCCACGGTGTTCTCGGCTTGATGAGCTTGTGGTTAATTCCCAATCGTTTTAACTCTTCCTCGAACGGACATAATTTGTCATCACTAATGAATTTGTAGGTGAACTCTGTTCCATTGTCGGTCTGGATGGTTAAAATCTCAAATGCCGTGATATGATACACCTTGCCGGGCGAAAAAACAAAATGGGCGTGGCGAGCTTTAGGGCTTCCTGAAGATGCTCGCAAGACCGAAACCAACAAAGCATTCCGTGCGGCGGTCAACCACTTTTAAACAGAACTTGAGGAAAAGGTTGCAAAAATGAACCGTCCTGACTCGGATATTGGGGTATACGAATACCTGTGCAAGTGGCTGGAACATCATAAAAAATCCATACAATACAGCACGAGGCAAAGCTACGAAAGCATGATTGGCGGTCGCATCAAGCGATATTTTGAAAAAAAGAATATCTCGATTGGTAGCATAACCCCAAGGCAAATCAATGATTTTTATAAGACAATTTGGGATGACAACTGCGTTGCAAACACGATTATCCGCTATCATGGGGTGCTGCGAAATGCGTTCCAACATGCATTCCGCACAGAAATGATAGAATCAAATCCATTCGATAAGATAGATCGGCCACGGAAGAACAAATTCCGTGGCTCATTTTATAGTGTAGATGAATTGCAAACACTGCTCAGGCTGACAAAAGATGATCCGATGTATATCGTGATTCTTCTGTCGGCAATGTACGGACTGCGCCAAAGCGAAGCGTTAGGTGTACGGTGGTCAAGGATTGATTTCGATAATAATCAAGTTCTAATAGACACCAAAATCATTGAAAAGCGGGAAAACAAAAAACGATTTGCCGTACCGGTTGAAGAAATGAAAACAAAATCCTCACGCCGAACACTACCACTGATTCCGGTTATTGCTGAAGCACTCAAAGAACAAAAGGAAAAACAATCTTCTGAAAGTATCAATATCATCTTTCTCCACATAATGAATTCCCATCATATAATATAAAATATCACCGTTGTGCCATTCATACTAATTTAAAATAAATATATAGAAATATCATAGTAAGAAGATATACAACGGACGTGGATATTATCTATGTTTATAAATTAAATTAGTATCAGTATATTCGTTAAAATCACTTTCATGAAACTCTCTAATGTTAAGTCTATCCGTTTGAAATATGGGAAAAGATTTGAAATAATCTTTATTCATTGATTTGCCTCCCATTATATAAATAATCTTTGCTGAAATAATATCACAAATATCTATTTATTTCCACTATATTTATTATAAAAAAGACTGTCGATAAAATTCGACAGTCTTTTTGGCGGAGGGGAGAGGATTTGAACCCCCGGTGCATCTCTGCACAATTGATTTCGAATCAATCACCTTAAGCCACTCGGACACCCCTCCGTATATATTTTCACGCTGATTTTACAGCGATAAAAATCCTATTCAATTTTTAGAAAAAATCATGTCCGTTAGAAATTTGATTAGAAATAGCGTACTTTGCAAACTTTTACTTTGCCTCAACCCCAGTTTTATCAAGGTATTGTGGCATTTTCAGCTCCCATTAGACCGGAAAATTTCGAGAACTCCACGCTTACAGGAACTTAACGGATTATATTAGAAATTATAAGACTTTACGTCCTGCTAAAAAACCAGTGTCTATGCGGCTTTGCGACGTTATACTCTCTCAAAACCGCACCGAATCAAAGAATTGCCAAACTGCGAATAACCCCCGATTTCTAATCAAATTCTAATCGGTTTGGTTAGAAAAGTGATTAGAAATAAAGAAAATTCTCAGGAGCTTTTGATAGAATGGCAAGACAGAAAAATATTAATTATTCATCAGTTGCTTTGCTGCTTCGGCTGCTTTTTCTTTAGTATCAAAAACTTCAAAATTTATCTGCAAACCTCCTGTACTCGACCGATCTGCCCGTCATCAAGCATAACCTTAATTCCGTGCGGATGATGACCGCTGTTTGTAAGTATCCGTGCTACCACACCCTCGGTCAGCCTGCCGGTGGGCTGATCTTTTTTCAACAAAATTTTTACCTTTGCGCCAATTTTAATATCTGCTCTTTTTTGCCCGTTCATATGGAGAAACCTTTTTCTTTCATGTTATTAATCAGAAAATCGTACAAATCTGATTTTATCAACATTGTCTTTCAATCCTCTGTAATTTTCGCGTCGTACATTCCTATTTTCACAAGCTCATCGTATGCATCAAAAATACTGATGCCGTTCATTTCAATCCAGCAAACTTCTCCGGGAGTTTCATGAGAGAATGTATTCCATGCTGTGACAAACTAGCCTGTTTGTTAAGACCGTAAATTTCCAGAAAATTATAATATACTGCCGAAACGTTGCAATAAATATCAATGAGCTTATAATTCAAACAACTTATTTTTCTTTTACGCTTTTCCTTTTCCGTCCGGTAATTAGTGTTCCGCCTAAAACTGTCAGAGCCGCGCCGCCTATCAGAATCCATATGTATGGATTGCTGTTGTTGCCGGTTTGGGGAGCTTGATCGGCTGCTTGAGCCTTTGTGGCTAGGCCGTACAGGCTGAAATCGGATGCCTTGAAGGTTACCTTGTTGCGGCTTACTGTGGCGGCCAGATACTCGATTGTGCCGTCCTTTTTCTGGTGAGCAACGGCGATTTCATCTTGACCGTCAAGGCTGGTGCCGCCTACTTCCACTGTTACGCTTTGGCCTACAGTAAGCTCGTAATCCTCGTCGGTGAAGGTGTTGATCAGCTTGATGTCGTAGAGGGCAAGCAACTTTTTCTCGCTAAGCTTATCAAAGAAGGGGCTGTAGCGGGCATCGGTTTCGGGAATCGGTGTCACCGCTACACGGACATACCACGGTAAATCATCGCCGGAAACGGTAATATCTCCGTCGGTGTGATTGATCTTCTCTGCCTTGTCCTGTGCTTCCTTCAATTTGTCCTTCATATCATTGGGAATCTGATTTTTTTCATCGTCGGTCAAATCCTCGTATTCGTCGGTGATGTCGGCAATCTTGTCGGAGTAATCCTTGTCGTAACCCTCGATATCATCGGGGTCGGGTAAATCCTCGATGATATCAATGATTTCCTCCATTGTGGGGGTGGTTTTGATGGTCATGGTGCCGCTGACAAAGGTAATTGCGTAATTGTCGTTGCTGAAAGGAATGTCCTCCACAATGTCGTAGGTGCCGACAGCCTCGCCCTCGTATTTGAGAGAGCCGGTCAGGGTATCGCCGATGAGAAGCTCCGGACTAACCGTGTAGCTGAACTGTGGATCGGCATTGCCGAAGTACTTTTCCTTGTCGTCAGCGGTGACGGTGATTGCCTTTTTACCGACAGCGATTTCAACCTCTATGCCTGTGGGAGTGTTGTAATTGACGATATCCTCCGGCTTGAAGGTTGCCTTATGCTTCTGGGTTCCGGCATTGCCTACACTGCCTGTGGCGTCCCATGTCCAACCGTTGGGGAGAGAGACACTTTCAAGGGTATCGCCGTAGGTGGCGGTGGGAGTGGGCAGGGTGTAGGTCGGGTCAACCTTGTTGACCGTAAGCTGTACCTTGGCTTCCAGCGTTATACCCGAATAATCGAAATTATCCGCGTCATTAGGTGTAAATTTGACTATGTAGCCGCTGTTGCCTACAGTGGGAACAAGGTTTTCGTTCTCCCATGTGAACACACCGTCGCCGGAGCCGGAAAGGGCAATATCCCCAAGGGTTTTCGCCGGGTCATAATCCACGGCTGCCGGAGTCGGGAATACTACATTTGCCGGAATCACTTTGAGAATATCAAAGCTGACCGTTTTTGTTCCGGTGTAGTTTTTCTGGCCGGTCAGGGTAATTGTGCCGCCCTGTGCTACGGTAATATTTGTGCCGTAAGCGTTGGTGTAATCGCCATTTGTGATGGTGATGCTTCCGTCAGACACGTCAAAGCTCGGCATAAGCCGACTGCCTGTGTACACTTTGCTGCCTGATACATTGACCGATACAAGATTTATATCTCTCGGAACAACCGTAACAATAAGCTCTGCCACAGCCTCGTTATAGTTATTGTCCCCCGCCTTTTTTGCCGTTACCTTGACAGAGCCTGCGCCTATAATGGTAATGGCGCCGTTTGCGGCAATGTCAATATAGTCATTAGGCTGAACGCTGAATACTGGAGTGATTTCGGTCTGTCCGCCGCTTGCGGTGAGGGATTTTCCGGTATCGCCATAGGTAAGAGTAGGCGGAGCGTTGAAATCAAAGCCGGCTTGGTCGATTTTGCCCACACCTATGGTTTTGCTTGCGGTTCCGCTGTTGTAATAACCGATTTGACCGCAATATTCCACACTGTAGCTATGATCGCCCGCAATCGGTAATGTGCTGGTGGTATAGCTTGCCGTACCGTTTACAAGATTCACTGTGGCAAGAATTGTACTGTCCTCATTGAAGGTAACCGTGCCTGTGGGAACAGCACCCGCGCCGGATACCGTGACGGTCAGGGTGATGTGATTGCCGTAATCTACATTTGTGCCGTCAAGTGAAATGTCCGGATCTGCTTGTTTTACCGTAACGGTATCAGAGATGACGGATTTTGCATTGTATACATCATCCTGCGCCTTTGTGGCGGTGATGGTAAAGCTGCCCGCCTTGTGGATGGTGACGGTAGTGCCGCTCACGCTTGCAACATCGGGATTGCTTGATATGAAGCTGACCGCGCCGTCGCCGGAGCCGCCCTCTGTGGACAGATGAATGGTGCTGTCACCGTAGGTATAGCTGTCGGCAAGACCGGTGATTGAAAGGGTATCCAGCTGCTCGGCTCTTGAGATAGAAACCGTGATGGTGGTCGTACCGGGGACATCATTGTCGTTGCCGGGGACATATTCCTCACCAAACGGATTCCATTCCACCGTAAAGACCGCATCACCGTCTGCAAGGCTCTTTAGATATGCGTTTTTGAAGATGATAGCATTTGTATCGACATTATAATCTGTACCCAATGTCAAGGCAGTACCGCTGTAAGAAATAGATTTCATCGTGTTGCTGTTCATTTCCACCGGAACAGAAAGGTCGAAGGTAGAATTTTTAACAAAGCTTGCCGATGCTGTAGCTCCGCTGTCGGTGTAAGCCACAATGCCGTCGGAATTTATTATGCTGACATTGCCCGCCTTATCGGTGATTCTGGCATAAACAACACCTTTCCAGTTGGCGGTGACGCTTGTAGAATCGCCAACTGTCCAGCCAAGGGAGGTCCAATCGGTTGTATTATCCAGCGCTGTT